>JACQEZ010000005.1 GCA_016200325.1 Candidatus Manganitrophaceae bacterium | reverse complement strand
GAGATGATCATGCCCGGAGACAACGTCACCATGGAAGTCGAGCTGATCATGCCGATCGCCATGCAAGAAGGCCTCCGATTCGCCATCCGCGAAGGGGGCAAAACCGTCGGCGCCGGCGTTATTACTAAAATCATTAAGTAGAATAGGGTCAAACCATGCGCGATATTGTTACGATGGCCTGTACCGATTGTAAAAGGCGAAATTACTCGACGAACAAAAACAAAAGAAATACCCCCGATCGGATCGAGCTCAAGAAATATTGCAACTCCTGTCGGAAGCACACACCTCATAAAGAAGTGAAGTAGTGTGCTGTCAGCGATTAGGCCAGTAGCTCCAATTGGTTAGAGCGGCGGTCTCCAAAACCGCATGTTGTGGGTTCGAATCCCTCCTGGCCTGCCAGATGAGAGTCACCGTAAAAGGCGCGCGCATTCGACAGAGGGCAAGGGCGGAGGGTTAAGGAAGGTCATATGATAAATCGGATTTTTCAATCTGTTACCGACTTCACAAAGGATGTTCGAAGCGAGCTTTCGAAGGTTACCTTCCCGAGCAAAAGCGAGACGGTCGGATCGACCACAGTGGTCATCGTATTTACCCTCATCGTCTCCATTTTTCTTGCCGTTGTGGATGCCGTCTTGGTCCGCCTACTGCGCTTGGTCGTCTAAGTCCCTCTGTTGAGGATGAAGGAGTGTCTGATGGATAAAAACTGGTATGTCATTCATACCTATTCCGGTTATGAAGGACGCGTCAAGGCCAGTCTGGAAGAGCGGATCAAAGCGCTCGGTTTGGAAGAAAGGGTCGGTAAGGTCCTCATTCCAACCGAAGAGGTGGTCGAGATCAAAGAGGGAAAGAAGCGGGTCTCCACAAAGAAGTTCTTTCCCGGATATGTTCTCGTTGAAATGATGCTGGACGATGAGCTCCAGCAACTGGTGAAGAGCACCCCCAAGGTGACCGGGTTTCTGGGCGGGGGAACAGTCCCCTCGCCTCTTTCTCAGCATGAAGTTGACGTGCTTCTCAAGCAGATGGATGAGGGGGTCGGGAA
The DNA here is from genome assembly GCA_016200325.1 of Candidatus Manganitrophaceae bacterium. Lineage (NCBI taxonomy): Bacteria > Pseudomonadati > Nitrospirota > Nitrospiria > Candidatus Troglogloeales > Candidatus Manganitrophaceae > Candidatus Manganitrophaceae bacterium. The sequence continues at coordinate 133,548 of JACQEZ010000005.1, read as the reverse complement.
GCCTCGCGAGAAGATGCAGTTTGAAAAGGGAGATCAGGTTCGGATCACCGATGGGCCTTTCCTCGGATTCAACGGGGTGATCGATGAGGTGAACCCGGATCAGAGCAAGGTGAAGGTGTTGGTCAGTATTTTCGGAAGATCGACCCCGGTGGAGCTGAGCTTTCTTCAGGTGGAGAAGGTCTAGAGCGACGCAGTCGCCGTTCAATGAGTCGTTCATTCGATTCTTAAGGAGATCAAATGGCAAAAGAAGTTACAGGAATGGTGAAGCTCCAGATTCCGGCGGGCAAGGCAAATCCGGCTCCGCCTGTCGGCCCGGCCTTGGGTCAACACGGCGTCAACATTATGGAGTTCTGTAAGGCATTTAATGCGAAGACCCAGGGTCAGGAAGGGACGATTATTCCGGCCGTGATCACCATTTATTCCGACCGCTCTTTTACTTTCATCACCAAGAGTCCTCCCGCTTCCGAACTTCTTAAGAAAGCGGCCGGTGTCATCAAAGGGTCGGCGGTGCCGCACAAGGATAAAGTAGGAAAGGTGACGCGGGCCCAGGTCGAAGAGATCGCAAAGACAAAGATGCAGGATCTGAATGCGGTCGATCTCGAAGGGGCGCGCAAAATTGTCGAAGGGACCGCGCGCAGCATGGGAATCCAGGTCGAGTAATTTAACCGATTCCGGGAACGATTGAGATCCGTGTCGCGAGACATTTAATTCGAGGGGAAAATGGGTAAAAAATACGAAGCAGCAGTCGCAAAGATCGAGGACAGAGGTTATAAGCTCGACGAGGCGGTCAACCTGCTTAAAGAAGTTCATTATGCCAAGTTCGATGAGAGCGTCGACATGGCGGTCCGGCTGGGTGTCGATCCGAAACACTCCGACCAGATGGTCCGCGGATCGGTCGTCCTTCCTCACGGCACGGGGAAAAAGGTTCGTATCTTGGTCTTTGCCAAAGGGGAGAAGGAACGAGAGGCGACCCAGGCGGGCGCGGACTATGTCGGCTTGGACGATCTAATCGAAAAAATTAATCAGGGATGGCTTGAATTCGACACGGTGGTCGCCACCCCCGACTTGATGGGATCGGTCGGCCGCTTGGGAAAGGTGCTCGGTCCCCGCGGATTGATGCCGAACCCGAAGACCGGGACGGTGACATTCGATATCACCCGGGCGATCAAAGAGATCCGACAGGGAAAGGTGGAATACCGCGTTGAGAAAGCCGGCATCATCCATGTCACGGTCGGCAAGATCTCCTTTAGCCCCACCCAGCTCTTTGAAAACGCCGAATTGGTGATCGATTCGATCGTCAAGGCAAAACCGGCCTCGGCGAAGGGAACGTATGTCAAAGGAATTACGATCTCATCGACGATGAGCCCCGGGATTGCGGTCGATGTCGGCAACATCGGCCAAGGTGCTGCATAAGCGCCTCTTGTCGTTCACGGCGGCATGTGATATTGAACTAAAACAATCGAGCAAGGGCGAGAGATGAAAAAAGAAGAAAAAGCGGTAATGATTGCAGAGCTGCAGGAGAAGTTCGCCAGGGCGAAAGTGGCGGTCCTGGCCGAATATGCCGGCATGGAGGTCGAAGAGATTCGCGTTGTAAAGAATGAGCTGCGGCGCGCAAAGGGAGAGTTCAAGGTGGTGAAGAACACCCTCGCCATTCGGGCCGCGCAGGGAACATCGCTTCAAGGAATCGCCGTTTATTTCAAGGGTCCGATCGCCATTGCCCTCGGTTATGAAGATCCGATCGCCCCGGCAAAAGCGTTGAACACCCTTGCCGAGAAGCAGAAGAAATTAAAAATCATGGTCGGCGTGGTTGAAAATCAGGTCGTCGACCCCGCCCGGCTGAAGCAGATCTCGCGGCTTCCTTCCAAGGGAGTGTTGATCGGCCAGTTTGTCGGCCGCCTCAAGTCGCCGCTCTACGGCCTTGCGGGAACCCTCAATGGGGTCTTAAGCAAATTCGCCAGAACGCTCCAGGCGGTCCATGAGAAACGCCAGACCCCCGAAGCCTAGGCGCTAGAGAGAAGATTTAAATCAAACACCATTACGCAACTTAACCTGTTCATTTAACCGAGGAGAGAACCGAAGATGGCACAGACAGAGGAAATGGAATTAACGAACGATCAGATCATCAAAGCAGTCGAGAAGATGCCTGTACTTCAATTGGCCGAGTTGATTAAGATGGTGGAAGAGCGCTTCGGCGTCACCGCAGCGGCCCCGATGGCGATGGCGGCGGCTCCGGCAGGCGGCGGCGGTGGTGCAGCGGCAGCCCCGGCTGAAGAGAAGACGGCATTTGATGTGGTTCTGACGGCCGGCGGCGACAAGAAAATCCAGGTGATCAAGGTGGTCCGCGAGCTGACCAGCCTCGGCTTGAAGGAAGCGAAAGACCTCGTTGAAGGCGCTCCGAAGACCGTCAAGAGCGGCGTCTCCAAGGATGAGGCCGAATCGATGAAGAAGAAGCTGGAAGAGTCGGGAGCGAAGGTCGAGATCAAATAGCTTTACCTTATTTCCAAACTCTGGTGCGTCTTCAAAATCGATTTTTTATCCGAGTCGTTTGAAGGTTCATCTGCATTCACAATCGGAAGATCTATATTCGATGAGGCGGGGCCGTTCGAAAGGGAATGGTATTCCCCGCCGTCGGAGTTTTCGGCAGGGTCTGCAGATTTCCTTTAAATCCGATTCTAGGAGGTTTTAATGGCACAGAGCACCGAAAATGGTACCCGGGAGAGGAACGACTTATCCAAAATCAGCATTCAGATACCGATCCCGAATCTGATTGAGATCCAACAGCAGTCCTACGAGCGCTTCCTGCAGCGGGATGCAACCACCGAGCAGCGGGAAGATATCGGGCTGCAGTCGGCGTTCACGAGCGTCTTTCCGATCTCTGATTACAACGACACGGCGATGATCGAGTTCATCGATTATTCGATCGGAAGCCCGAAGTATGATGTGCAGGAGTGCTTGGAGCGGGGAATGACCTTTGCAGCCCCGTTGAAGATCCGCGTCCGGTTGGTCGTTTGGGATAAAGAGAGCAAAGGAGATTCGAAGAAGGTTCGCGACGTCCGGGAACAGGAGGTCTATATCGGTGAGCTTCCGCTCATGACCGAGAACGGCACCTTTCTGATCAACGGCACGGAGCGGGTGGTCGTCAGCCAGCTTCAGCGCTCTCCCGGCGCCGCATTTACACACGACAAAGGGAGAACGCACGCCAGCGGCAAAGTGCTCTATTCGGCCCGGATTATCCCCTATCGCGGCTCATGGCTCGATTTCGAATTCGACGCAAAAGACATTCTCTATGTCCGAATCGATCGCCGCCGCAAACTTCCCGCCACCATTCTCTTGAAAGCCTTCGCGCAAGTAGAAGGGGACAAGCAGGAGAAGAAGTTCACCCTGGCCGGACGGGAAGGAAAGGTCGAAGGGGGAAGCTTGGAGGAGTCGATCCTCAAGCTCTTCTACCCGATCGAAGAGGTCCAGATCACCGACGGCGCGTTTTTGAGAAAGCTTGATCCCGAGATCCACTCCGGGATCAAAGCGCCGATCGACTTCATGGATAAGAAAGAAAAAGAGGTCCTCGCCAAAGAAGGGGCCAAGATGACCAAAGGGGTCATCAAGCGGATGAAGACCGAAGGGGTCAAGGAGATCCCGTATCCGAAGGAAGAGTTGATCGGAAAGGCGGTCCTCAATGACATCATCGATCCGAACACCGGCGAGGTTCTGCTGGAGCGCAACCATGAATTAACCGATGCGGTTCTGTCGAAGATCGTCGAGGCCGGCATCAGTGAAATCAAGGTGCTCTATATCGACAACATCCAGGTTCTTCCGGTGATTCGGGATACACTGGCGGTCGACAAGGTCGCCTCTCCCGATGAGGCGATGGTTGAGATCTACCGACGCCTTCGTCCGGGGGAGACCCCGACGATGGAGACGGCGCGCCTTCTCTTCGACAATCTCTTTTATAACCCGAAACGGTATGACCTCTCGCCGGTCGGACGGTTGAAGCTAAACAAGAAGCTCACCCTGGATCTCCCGTTGGAGCAGCGGACGCTGACGGCGCCGGACATCGTCGAAGTGATCCGGTACCTGGTCAATCTGAAAACCGGAAAGGGTGAGATCGAGGATATCGATCATCTCGGCAACCGGCGTGTCCGATCGGTCGGGGAATTGCTCGAGAATCAGTTCCGGATCGGATTGGTCCGGATGGAACGGACGATTAAAGAGCGGATGAACCTGCTCGATCTCGAGACGGTCTTGCCGCATGATCTGATCAATGCCAAGCCGGTGATCGCCGTCATCAAAGAGTTCTTCGGAAGCAGCCAGCTCTCGCAATTTATGGATCAGACCAATCCGCTGGCGGAGATCACCCACAAGCGGCGTCTCTCCGCCCTCGGTCCCGGCGGTTTGACCCGGGAGCGGGCCGGATTCGAGGTTCGCGACGTTCATCCAAGTCATTACGGCCGGATCTGCCCGATCGAGACGCCGGAAGGGCCCAACATCGGCTTGATCACCTCTTTGGCGACGTATGCGCGCGTCAACGAGTTCGGCTTCATCGAATCTCCGTATCGGAAGGTGAAGAACGGGCGGGTGACCGAGGAGATCGAATTCATCTCGGCGATCGATGGCGATAAATATGTCATCGCTCAGGCGAATACCAAGGTCGACGGCAAAGGGAAGATCACCGCCGACAGCATCTCTGCACGGTATGCAGGCGATTTCGTGATGGTGCCGGCAGACCGGGTGGAATATATGGACGTCTCGCCGAAACAGATCGTCAGCGTCGCGACCGCGTTGATCCCCTTCTTGGAGAACGACGATGCGAACCGGGCGCTGATGGGATCGAACATGCAACGTCAGGCGGTGCCGTTGATTGCCACCGAGGCCCCGTTTGTCGGGACCGGGATGGAGGCGATCGTGGCGCGCGATTCCGGCTATGTCGTTTTGGCGAAACGGGGCGGCGTCGTGGAAAGTGTCGATGCAACCCGAATCGTCGTAAAGGCGGAGCTGACACGCAAGGAGAAGGAGAACGCTTCCGACGATCCGGAGGTGGCGCTCGATGTCTACAATCTGATCAAGTTCCAGCGGTCGAACCAGAACACCTGCATCACCCAAAAGCCGGTCATCACGGTCGGAACGCGGGTGAAAAAGGGAGATGTTCTCGCAGATGGTCCCGCCATCGATCAGGGTGAGCTGGCGCTCGGCCGGAACGTGCTGGTTGCTTTCATGCCGTGGGGCGGGTATAACTTCGAAGATGCGATCCTCATCTCCGAAAAGCTGGTGAGGGAAGACTTCTTCACCTCGATTCACATCGAAGAGTTCGAGCTCGAAGCCCGCGATACCAAGCTCGGTAAAGAAGAGATCACGCGCGACATTCCGAACGTCAGCGAAGATGCGTTGAAGAACCTCGACGAGTCGGGGATCATCCGAATCGGCGCCGAGGTGAAGCCGGGAGATATCCTGGTCGGAAAGGTCACTCCGAAAGGGGAGACTCAGCTGACGCCGGAAGAAAAGCTGCTCCGTGCGATCTTCGGCGAAAAGGCGGGCGATGTGAAAGATGCGTCGCTCTATGTGCCGCCGGGGATTGAAGGAACCGTCGTCGATGTGAAGATCTTCTCTCGTAAAAGTGTCGAGAAAGATGAGCGGACGAAGAGCATCGAGAACGAAGATACGATCCGGCTGCAGCGCGACCATCAGGACGAGCTCCGGATCATCGAAGAGGAAAAGCACAAGAAGATCCGAAAGCTCTTGTTCGGGAAGCTGGCCGGGATCGATATCGTCGATCCGGAGACCGGCGAAATCCTTCTGAAGAAGAAGAAAAAGATCACGAAGGAGATCCTCGACCGGATTCCGGATGAGGAGTTGAAGAACATCTCCCTCAACGAGCCGGAAGAGCAGGAGAAGATCGATCGGATCGAGGCCTTTACCAAGGAGCAGGTCGATATCTTACAGACGATCTACGACGAGAAGGCGGGCCGCCTGAAGCGAGGCGACGAGCTTCCTCCGGGGGTCATCAAACTCGTCAAGGTCTTCATCGCGATGAAGCGGAAGCTTCAGGTCGGCGACAAGATGGCCGGTCGTCATGGCAACAAGGGGGTTGTCTCCCGCGTCCTGCCGGAAGAGGAGATGCCGTATCTTCCGGATGGAACACCGGTGGAGATTGTTCTGAACCCGCTCGGCGTCCCCTCTCGTATGAACGTCGGGCAGATCTTGGAGACCCATCTCGGTTGGGCGGCGAAAGCGCTCGGAATGCATGTGGCGAGCCCGGTTTTCGACGGCGCAACGGAGAAAGAGATCAAGGAGATGCTGGCAAAGGCGAAACTCCCGACCTCCGGTCAGACGGTCCTCTATGATGGGAAAAGCGGGGAAGCGTTCACCCGGGCCGTTACGGTCGGTTATATGTATATGATGAAACTCCATCACCTGGTCGATGACAAGATCCACGCGCGCTCGATCGGCCCCTACTCTCTGGTGACGCAGCAGCCGCTCGGCGGAAAAGCGCAGTTCGGCGGACAGCGGCTCGGAGAAATGGAGGTCTGGGCGCTTCAGGCGTACGGTGCTGCATCGATTCTGCAGGAGTTCCTCACGGTGAAATCAGACGATGTCCCCGGTCGCTCCCGAATCTACGAGGCGATCGTCAAGGGAGAGAACTTCCTTGAGCCGGGACTGCCGGAGTCGTTCAACGTGTTGATCAAAGAGCTCCAAAGCTTGGGGCTCGATGTGGAGTTGATCAAGGGGAAAGAGTAAACAAGGTGTCAGCCGTCAGCGGTCCGACCTCAGCGTAAAGCGGATAGGGGATCGCTGATGGCTGATCGTTTCACTTTTATTTTTAACTTTTGGAGGTTCAATGGAGACAACAAGTAAGGTCGATGCGATTAGCAGTCTGTTCGAGAAATCGAAAGACCCGATCTCTTTTGATGCCATCCGTATTCGTATCGCCTCGCCCGAGAAGATTCGCTCTTGGTCCTACGGCGAGGTGAAAAAGCCAGAGACGATCAACTACCGCTCTTTTAAGCCGGAGCGGGATGGGCTCTTTTGCGCCCGGATCTTTGGCCCCATCAAGGACTGGGAGTGCAACTGCGGAAAATACAAGCGGATGAAACATCGTGGAATCGTCTGCGATAAATGCGGCGTGGAGGTGATCCAGTCGAAGGTGCGTCGCGAGCGGATGGGGCATATCGAGCTCGCCTCTCCCGTGGCGCATATCTGGTTTTTAAAGGGGGTTCCGAGCCGCATCGGCGCACTGCTCGACATGACGTTGAAGCAGCTCGAGCGGGTGCTCTATTTTGAAAACTATGTGGTGGTCGATCCGAAGGATACCGACCTGAAAGAGAAAGAGATCCTGACCGAAGACCGCTATCGCGCTCTGATCGAGGAGCATGGGGTCAACGGATTCCGCGCCGACATGGGGGCCGAGGCGATTCGTGAATTGTTAAGGAAGATCGACCTCGATCCGCTCTGGGACGAGCTGCATGTGAAGGTCGCCGACGCAAGCTCGGCCGCGGTGAAGAAGAAGCTGACGAAGCGGCTGAAGGTCATCGAATCGTTCCGGAAGTCGGGAAACCGTCCGGAGTGGATGATCCTCGATGTCGTTCCGGTCCTGCCGCCTGAGCTCCGTCCACTGGTTCCGTTGGACGGGGGACGGTTTGCGACATCGGATTTGAACGATCTCTATCGCCGCGTCATCAACCGGAACAACCGGCTCAAGCGGCTGATCGAGCTGAAGGCGCCGGCGGTCATCATCCGAAACGAGAAGCGGATGCTGCAGGAATCGGTCGATGCCCTCTTCGACAATGGGCGTCGCGGGCGCGCGATTCGCGGACCGAACAAGCGGCCGTTGAAGTCGCTCTCCGACATGCTCAAGGGAAAACAGGGGCGGTTCCGTCAGAACCTCCTCGGAAAGCGGGTCGATTACTCGGGACGGTCGGTGATCGTCGTCGGGCCGGAGCTCAAGCTCCATCAATGCGGCCTGCCGAAGAAGATGGCGCTCGAGCTCTTTAAACCCTACATCTTTCAGAAGCTGGAAGATCGCGGTTATGTCACCACGATCAAGAGCGCCAAGAAGATGGTGGAGAAAGAGAAGCCGGAGGTTTGGGATGTGCTCGACGAGGTGATCCGCGAGCATCCGGTGCTGTTGAACCGGGCGCCGACGCTGCACCGTCTCGGCATTCAGGCGTTCGATCCGGTGTTGGTCGAGGGGAAGGCGATTCGTCTTCATCCGCTCGTCTGCGCCGCATTCAACGCCGACTTCGACGGAGACCAGATGGCGGTGCATGTTCCGCTCTCGGTCGAAGCACAAATCGAAGCGCGTATTCTGATGATGTCGATCAACAACATCCTCTCGCCCGCCAGCGGCAAGCCGATCATGGTTCCCTCTCAAGACATGGTCCTCGGCTGCTATTGGCTGACGAAAGAGCGCGCCGGCTCACGGGGAGAAGGGAAGACCTTCTCTTCCGACGAGGAGGTGCGGATTGCGTACGACCATGAAGAGGTCGAAGAGCATGCTCGGATCAAGGTCAAGAAAAACGGCAGCTTGGTCGAGACGACCGTCGGACGGGTGATCCTGGGAGAGATTCTTCCCCCCTCGATTCCGTTTGCGGCGATCAACAAGGTGCTCAACAAGAAAGAGCTGATGAAGCTGATCGACACCGCCTACCGCGAGGCAGGTCATCGCGAGACCGTCCTTCTTCTCGATCGGGTGAAGGAGATGGGCTACTACTACGCCACCAGAGCGGGCCTCTCCATCTGCATCGACGACATGCATATTCCGTCAAAGAAGGAAGTGTCGATCGAAAAGGCCAAAAAAGAGGTGTTGGAGATCGAGAAGCAGTATGCGGAAGGGCTCATCACCAACGGCGAGCGATACAACAAGGTCGTCGATATCTGGGCGCATGTGACCGAAGTCGTCGCCAGCGAGATGATGAAAGAGCTGGCCCAAGAAGAAGAGAATGTCAAGAAAGGCTCCAACAAGGCGAAGGGGGCGCAGTTCAACTCGATCTACATGATGGCCGATTCCGGCGCCCGCGGCAGCACGCAGCAGATCCGTCAGCTCGGCGGAATGAGAGGGTTGATGGCGAAGCCGTCCGGCGAGATCATCGAAACCCCGATCACCGCCAACTTCCGGGAAGGGTTGACCGTGTTGCAGTACTTCATCTCGACGCACGGCGCCCGAAAGGGTCTGGCCGACACCGCGTTGAAGACGGCGAACTCCGGCTATCTGACACGGCGTCTGGTCGATATCGCCCAGGATGTCATCATCAATGACCTCGATTGCGGAACGGTCGATGGGATTACCGTCACCTCCCTGGTCGAAGGGGGAGAGGTGATTGAGCCGTTGGAAGAGCGTCTCCTCGGTCGGATCGCCGCGGAAGAGATTCGCGACCCGATCACCGGCGAGCTCATTTGTGCCCTGAACGAAGAACTGGATGAGCGACGAACCCAAGAGGTGATCGATGCCGGTATCGACAAGGTGAAGATCCGCTCGGTGTTGACCTGCCAGGCGCGTCGCGGTGTCTGCGTCCGATGTTACGGACGGGATCTGGCCCGCGGTCGGTTGGTGGAACGGGGCGAGGCGGTCGGCGTCATTGCAGCACAGTCGATCGGCGAGCCGGGAACACAGCTGACGATGAGAACATTCCACATCGGCGGTACGGCGAGCAAGGTGATCGAGCAGACCGTTCTGGAGGCGAAGAATACCGGTATTCTCAAATACCTTAACCTCAACACGGTGAAAAACAAAGACGGCGACATGGTCGCCATGAACCGGAACGGAAAGATCGCCATCTATGATGATACCGGCCGTGAAAAAGAGAAATACTCGGTCGTCTATGGCGCCCGGATCAAGGTCAAAGACGGCGGACGGGTCGAAGCGAGCCAGAAGCTGGTCGAATGGGATCCCTATTCTCTCTCAATCTTGACCGAGGTCGGCGGAAAGGTCGCCTTCGGAGACATCGTCGAAGGGCAGACGATGCGGGAAGAGGTCGATGAGGTCACCGGATTGTCAAGAAGGGTGATCGTCGATTATCCCGGATCGAATCTTCGGCCCCGGGTTTCTATTAAAGACGACGGCGGGAAGACGGCGAAGATCTCCAGCTCCGCCGCCGTGGCGCGCTACCTGTTGCCGGCGGGAGCTCATATTCTCGTCGAACGGGGGCAGACGGTTTCTCCGGGAGATGTCCTGGCGAAAATTCCGCGTGAAACGACGAAGACCAAAGACATCACCGGCGGTCTTCCCCGCGTGGCCGAGCTCTTCGAGGCAAGAAAACCGAAAGAGCAGGCGGTCATCTCCGAAATCGATGGAACCGTCGAATACGGCGGGTTCGTCAAAGGAATGCGGAAAGTGATCGTCCGGAACGAGATGGGCGACGCCCGCGAGTATTACATCCCGAAGGGAAAACATGTCAACGTCCATGAGGGAGACTGGGTCCATGCCGGAGAGCCGTTGATGGACGGCTCCGCCAATCCGCACGACATTCTCGACGTCCTCGGACCGAAAGAACTTCAGAAATATCTGGTCGATGAAGTGCAGGAGGTCTACCGGCTGCAGGGGGTCTCGATCAACGACAAGCATATTGAGATCATCGTCCGTCAGATGCTCCGGAAGGTGAAGGTGGAAGAGCCGGGGGATACCGAGTTCCTGATCGGCACCCAGGTCGACAAGTTCGCCTTCCAGGCGGAGAACGATCGGGTCATGGCCAAGGGTGGACGGCCGGCGATCGGAAAACCAATTCTGCTCGGCATCACCAAGGCAGCCCTTTCGACCGACAGCTTCATCTCGGCGGCCTCCTTCCAGGAGACGACGCGGGTGTTGACCGAAGCGGCGATCAGCGGAAAAACCGACGATCTCTTGGGTCTGAAGGAGAATGTCATCGTCGGGCGGCTCATCCCGGCCGGAACGGGGCTCGGATCGTATCGAGATGTCTATGTGAGGGTGCCTCAGCAGGAGGAAGCGGCCGTCGCCACACAGGAGGCGGTCCCGGCGCTGCCGGCACCGACGGAGGAGCCTGCGGCATCGGAATAAACTGCTTGACATTTCAGAATTCTTTCACTATACTTCCACAGTTTTGGTGCCTATGAGGAGGAAGGTCTGTGCCGACCATTAACCAACTGATCAAGCGGGGACGCGAGAGAGCGCACTCGAAAACAAAAAGTCCCGCCCTGAAGGAATCTCCGCAAAAGAGGGGGGTCTGTGTTCGCGTCTACACGACGACACCGAAGAAACCGAACTCCGCTTTGAGAAAAGTGGCGCGTGTTCGTCTGACCAACGGCATTGAAGTGACCTCTTATATTCCGGGTGTCGGCCACAACCTTCAGGAACACTCGATCGTATTGGTTCGGGGTGGAAGGGTGAAAGATCTCCCGGGCGTTCGCTACCATATCGTTCGCGGCGCGCTCGACACGGTCGGCGTCGCGAATAGGAAACAGGGTCGTTCCAAATACGGGGCTAAAACGCCCAAATAGTAATCTGACGGGCCGCTTCGCGGCCCGCCCACTGAACGCCGCAGAGTGCGTTGTTTCCGACTTGCCGCGGGTTTGGTGCACAAATCAAATTAGGTTCCATTGTCTTTCGTGTGAAGGCCCCCGCCGATGTAAGGCGGGGTGCCTCGATTTTGATTTTCCATTGAGGATAAGATGCCAAGGCGAAGAGTAGCGGCAAAAAGAGAAATTCTTCCGGATCTGAAATTCGGCGATCGCTTGATCGCAAAGTTTATCAACATGCTGATGCGGCAAGGGAAGCGGAGCATCGCTGAGGGGATCTGTTACAGCGCGCTTGATGTCATTAAGCAGAAGAGCGGCTCAGATCCAATCAAGGTTTTCAAGGCGGCCATCGATAATGTAAAGCCGATGGTGGAGGTGAAGTCCCGTCGTGTCGGCGGGGCCTCTTATCAGGTTCCGGTGGAGATTCGTCAGAATCGCCGGACCACGCTGGCGCTCCGTTGGATCACTCTTTACGCCAAACAGCGTTCGGGAAGAAGCATGGAAGAGAAGCTGGCCGCCGAGCTGCTGGACGCGTCGAACAATACGGGCGGCGCTGTTAAGAAGCGAGAGGATACGCACAAGATGGCCGAGGCCAATAAAGCCTTTGCCCATTATCGCTGGTAATTGTTCGATCGAATACCTTCGGGTGAAGGCACGCGCCTTCACCTTTTTTACTTATCTCCCCTTGCATCTTGACACCGGAGAAGCAAAAAAGGGAGTAAAAAAATGCCACGCGAATATCCTTTAGACAAAATTAGAAACATCGGGATCATGGCACACATCGACGCTGGAAAAACGACCACGACCGAGCGGATCCTTTTTTATACCGGGGTCACGCATCGGATCGGCGAGGTCGACGAGGGAACAACGACGATGGATTGGATGGATCAGGAGCGGGAGCGGGGCATCACCATCACCTCCGCGGCAACGACCTGCTACTGGAAAGGCCATCGGATCAACATCATCGACACCCCCGGCCATGTCGACTTTACCATTGAGGTGGAGCGGTCGCTTCGGGTCCTCGACGGGGCCGTGGCGGTATTCGACTCCGTGCAAGGGGTCGAGCCGCAGTCGGAAACGGTTTGGCGGCAGGCCGATCGATACGGTGTTCCCCGAATCGCCTTCATGAATAAAATGGACCGGACGGGTGCCGACTTCTTCACGAGCGTTCAATCGATCGTCGATCGGCTCGGTGCGCGACCCGTTCCGATTCAGATCCCGATCGGGAAAGAAGGGGCTTTCCGGGGGCCGATCGATCTGATCAACATGAAGGGGGTCTTCTTCGATGATGAGACGCTCGGCGCGAAATATGTCGTCGATGAAATTCCGGAAGAGCTCCGCGCGACGGCGCAGGAGTATCGCGATAAGATGATCGAGGCGCTCGCCGACATCGACGATACGCTGATGGAAAAGTTTTTAAACGGCGCGACGATCACGCCGGAAGAGATCAAGGCGGCGCTCCGCAAGGGGACGCTGACAATGAAGATCGTCCCGGTCCTCTGCGGCGCTTCTTTTAAGAACAAAGGGGTTCAGCTTCTTATCGATGCGGTGGTCGATTATCTTCCTTCTCCGCTGGATGTTCCGCCGATGAAGGGGATTGATCCGAAAACCGGCGCGGAGCTGATTCGAAAAGTCCGTGACGACGAGCCGTTCTCCGCGTTGGCTTTTAAAATTATGACCGATTCGTTCGTTGGCCAGCTGACCTTTTTCCGCGTCTACTCCGGCGTCTTGACCTCCGGCTCGTACATCTATAATTCGACCAAGGAGAATAAAGAGCGGATCGGCCGGATTCTGAAGATGCATGCGAATAAGCGGGAAGATATCAAGGAAGTTTATGCCGGGGATATCGCCGCGGCGGTTGGATTGAGAAATACCACGACGGGAGATACCCTCTGCGATGAAAACCATCCGGTCCTTCTGGAAGTGATGAAGTTCCCGGAGCCGGTGATCGCGATGGCGATTGAGCCGAAGACGAAAGCCGACCAGGAAAAGTTGGGGCTGTCGTTGCAGAAGCTGATTCAGGAAGACCCCTCGCTGCGCGTCTCCACCGATGAAGAGACGTTGCAGACGATCATCTCGGGAATGGGGGAGCTGCACCTGGAGATCATCGTCGATCGGTTGAAAAGAGAATTTAAGGTCGAGACAAACGTCGGAAAGCCGCAGGTCGCCTATCGGGAAACGATCCAGACCCGGGCCGAGGCGGAAGGAAAATATATCCGGCAGTCGGGCGGCCGGGGACAGTATGGACATGTTTGGTTGACGGTCGAGCCTCAGGAACCGGGAAAAGGATTCGAGTTCGTCAATAAGATCGTCGGGGGTTCGGTTCCGAAAGAGTACATCCCTGCGGTAGAGAAGGGGATTCGCGAAGCGATGACCTCCGGCGTGGTGGCCGGTTATCCGATGGTCGATTTCAAAGCGATCCTTACCGATGGATCGTACCACGAGGTCGACTCCTCGGAGATGGCGTTTAAGATTGCCGCGTCGATGGGCTTCAAAGAAGCGACGAAGCGGGCCAATCCGGCGCTGTTGGAGCCGATCATGGATTTAGAGGTGATCGTTCCTGAAGAGTACATGGGCGATGTCATCGGGAACCTCAGCTCCAAGCGGGGAAAAATTCTTGGAATGAAAATGCGGGGAGGCGCGCAGGTCATTTCCGCGCAGGTCCCGCTCGCGGAGATGTTCGGTTATGCGACCGATCTTCGGTCGATGACGCAGGGGCGCGGCGTCTTCACAATGCAATTTGCCCACTATGATGTGGTTCCGAAAAATATCTCCGATGAGATTATTGCAAAGAATCAAGGGACCGCTGCTTAACACCGGTTTATAAATTTTATATTCAACCCTGAATTTTTTTGGAGGGATAGATGGCGAAGGCGAAATTTGAGCGGACGAAGCCGCATGTGAACATTGGGACGATTGGGCATGTGGACCATGGGAAGACGACGTTGACCTCTGCGATCACGAAAGTGTTAGCGGAGAAGAAGTTTGCCGAGTACTTAGCATATGATCAGATTGACAAAGCCCCCGAGGAGAAAGAGCGCGGCATCACCATTGCTATTGCGCATGTAGAGTACCAGACGGATAAGCGCCACTACGCCCATGTCGACTGCCCGGGGCATGCCGACTACGTCAAGAACATGATCACCGGGGCGGCCCAGATGGACGGCGCCATCTTAGTCGTCTCAGCGGCCGACGGTCCCATGCCCCAGACGCGCGAGCATATTCTGCTTGCACGCCAGGTCGGAGTGCCGTATATTGTCGTCTTCTTGAACAAAGCCGACATGGTCGACGACAAAGAGCTATTGGAACTCGTAGAGCTGGAAGTCCGAGAGCTGCTGAGCAAATATGAATTCCCCGGCGATGACATCCCCGTCGTCATCGGCTCTGCACTGAAAGCCCTAGAGGGGGACAAAGGGGAGATGGGAGAGCAGGCGATCATGAAATTGATGGACGCCATCGACAGCTATATTCCCACCCCTCAGCGCGAGATCGACAAGCCCTTCATCATGCCGATCGAAGACGTCTTCTCCATCTCCGGGCGAGGCACCGTCGTCACCGGCCGCTGCGAGAAAGGGATCGTCAAAGTCGGAGACGAGATCGAAATCGTCGGCATCAAGCCGACCCAGAAGACCGTTGTTACCGGAGTAGAGATGTTCCGCAAAATCTTAGACCAGGGACAAGCCGGAGATAACATCGGAGTGCTCTTAAGAGGGACGAAGAAAGAAGACGTCGAGCGCGGCATGGTGCTCGCCAAGCCTGCGAGTATCACCCCGCACACCGTCTTCAACGCCGAAGCCTACATCCTCACCAAAGAAGAAGGAGGCCGACACACCCCCTTCTTCAACGGATATCGGCCTCAGTTCTACCTTCGCACCACCAACGTCACCGGCGTTGTGAAGCTGCCGGAGATGATCATGCCCGGAGACAACGTCACCATGGAAGTCGAGCTGATCATGCCGATCGCCATGCAAGAAGGCCTCCGATTCGCCATCCGCGAAGGGGGCAAAACCGTCGGCGCCGGCGTTATTACTAAAATCATTAAGTAGGTCAGTTGTAGATAAACAAAGCGAGCAGTGGGCTTCGCCCATGCGAGCGCGGGGCGTGGGGGCACTGGAGGACATATCTTCTTCAGTTGCCGCACAGGCCCCCACATAGAAAAAGAGGAATTGTGAATCAGAAAATTCGAATTCGTTTAAAGGCGTATGACTACCGTGTTCTCGACCAATCGGTGGGTGAAATTGTCGATACGGTAAAGCGAACCGGCGCCAAAGTGGCCGGTCCGATTCCTCTGCCGACGAAAATCAACAAATACACAGTGCTCAGATCGCCGCACGTCGACAAAAAGTCCCGGGAGCAATTCGAGATCCGGACCCATAAACGTCTCATCGACATTTTGGAGCCGACGCCCGAAACGGTCGATGCCTTGATGAAGCTCAACCTTTCGGCCGGCGTCAACGTGGAGATTAAACTCTAAGGCGAGAGATGTTTTAATAAGGCGAGCAGCCGGCTTTGCCGGTGCAAGCCGCGGGGCGTGGGGGCAATGGAGGACGGATCTTCTTCAGTTGCCGCACAGGCCCCCACATAAAATGGTGATAGAGATGGTAAACGGGTTAATCGGATATAAGCTTGGAATGACGCAGGTCTATACGGATGAGGGGAAGTTGGTCCCCGTCACCGTCCTGGAGGTCGGCCCCTGCAAGGTCGTTCAGATCAAGACGGCCGAGAAAGAGGGATATCAATCGGCGCAGCTCTCCTTCGATGAGGTCAAGGAACACCGGATCAACCGCCCGGGACGAGGCCATTTTAAAAAGGCGGACGTCACCACCGCGCGGGTGCTGAAGGAATTCAAGGGAGACCTCAATGGGATCACCCTCGGCCAAGTGATCAAGGCGGATATCTTCCAGAAGGGAGAGATCGTCAATGTCACCGGCGTCTCGAAGGGAAAAGGTTTTCAGGGGGTTATGAAACGCTTCCATTATGCCGGCGGTCCCGCCACACACGGTTCGATGTTCCACCGGCACCCCGGATCGATCGGAGCGAGCTCTTTCCCCTCCCGCGTCTGGAAGAACAAGGGAATGCCGGGACACATGGGGAATGAGCAGGTGACGACCGAAGGGTTGCAGATCATCGAGATCCGGCTGGACGAGAACCTGATCTTCATTAAAGGAGCGGTTCCCGGGAGTCCAAAGGGATTGGTGCTGATCCGCAAGTCGAAGAAGCAGAAGATCAAGAAACAGCCGGCCGAAGCGGCGAAGAAGTAGAGGGGATCATGCCTGACGTAGAAGTTAAAAATATGCAGAACGAGAAGACCGGAACCCTCACGCTCGACGAGCCGATCTTCGGCGCAGAAGTTTCGAGAGGGCTTCTTCACGAAATCGTCCAGATGCAGCTGGCATCGATGCGTCAGGGAACGGCTGCGACAAAGACAAAAGGGTTTGTCAGCGGCGGCGGAAAAAAGCCGTGGAAGCAGAAGGGAACGGGACGGGCGCGTGCCGGATCGAACCGATCTCCCATTTGGAGGGGGGGAGGGACGACCTTCGGACCGCTCCCGCGCGGCTATGGTTATGACATCCCGAAGAAGAAAGCAAGGAAGGCGCTCTTCTCGGCCCTTTCCTCCAAAGTTCAAGAGGGACGGGTGGTCGTTCTGGAGGATCTGGAGATTTCCGAGCCCAAGACAAAGTCGATGGTGAATCTGCTCAGTCGGCTCGGTCTGGAGGGAAAGATTCTCCTGGTCGTCTCTCAGATAACGGAAAACCTCGGCCGGGTCACCCGCAATCTCGCGGCGGTGAAGGTGCAGGAGGTTCGGCAGTTAAACGTCTATGATCTCCTTCTGGCGGATACGCTCCTGACCACGCGGCGGGACATCGCCAGGCTTGTAGAAGTGTGGGGTAACCATGAATCGGCATGATTTAATCGTCCGTCCGGTTTTGACGGAGAAGAGCACGCTGTTGCGTGAAGGATATAACAAATATTGTTTTATGGTTCGTCCGAAGGCAAACAAGACCGAGGTCAAGCGGGCCGTCGAGGAGACCTTGAACGTGAAGGTCGAAAGCGTTCACATCGTGAACGTCCTCGGTAAGGAAAAGCGACTCGGCCGGTTTGTCGGGAAGCGTCCCGATTGGAAGAAGGCGATCGTTACCCTGAAAGAGGGTGAGAAGCTGACGCTGTTCGAAGGATAAAAGCGAAGTTCATTTTAGCTAGAGGTTATTCAATCGATGGGAGTCAAGACCTATAAACCGACATCGCCCGGTCGCCGTTCCGCGCAGGGGCTGACCTTTGAGGAAATTACAAAAACCGAGCCGGAGAAGCGGCTCATCTCCCCGAAAACCTCCTCGGGAGGACGGAATCACCGGGGAAAGCTGACCGTTCGCCATCGCGGCGGCGGGCACAAGCGGGCTTACCGGCAGATCGATTTCAGACGGGAGAAATTCGACATTCCGGCGAAGGTGGCTGCGATCGAGTATGATCCCAATCGATCGGCTCGGATCGCGTTGCTTTTCTATGCAGACGGCGAGAAGCGCTACATGATCGCCCCCGACAGTCTGAAAGTCGGAGATCAGGTGATGTCGGGACCGAATGCAGAAGTCCGGACCGGCAATGCCCTTCCGCTGGCGAATATCCCCGTCGGTTCGATGATTCATAACATCGAGCTCAAGAAGGGGAAGGGGGGCCAGATCGCGAGAAGCGCCGGCGTCTCCGCGCAGCTCATGGCGAAGGAAAACGAGTGGGCGCAGGTCCGGCTCGGGTCGGGCGAGGTTCGTTTGATTCACTCCGAGTGTATGGCGACGATCGGTCAAGTCGGAAATATCGATCATGAGAATTACACGCTGGGAAAGGCCGGCCGAAGCCGCTGGCTCGGCCGTCGGCCGACGGTAAGAGGGGTTGCGATGAACCCGGTCGACCATCCGCACGGCGGGGGCGAGGGGAAGGCGGGTCAGGGAAATCCCCATCCGGTCTCTCCTTGGGGACAGCTGACAAAAGGTTATAAAACGCGCCGAAGAAAATATACCGACGCTTTTATTATCAAACGAAGAAATAAGAAGTAGTCAAGGATCCATTAAGGCGAGCAGCCGGCTTTGCCGGTGCGAGCCGCGGGGCGCGAGATCGCTATCCCGGAGACGAGTTGTAAATAAAGCGAGCAGTGGGCTTGGCCCATGCGAGCGCGGGGCGTGGGGGCAGTGGAGGACATATCTCCTTCAGTTGCCGCACAGGCCCTCACATAAAAATAGACTAAAAGGTGAGCGATGCCGAGATCGGTAAAAAAGGGACCTTTCGTCGATAATCATCTGGCCGATAAAATTACCAAGATGAACGCGTCGAATGATAAGAAGATCATCAAGACATGGTCGCGACGGTCGACGATCATTCCGGAGATGATCGGCCATACCATGGCCGTCCATAACGGTAAGAAGTTTATTCCGGTCTATGTGACGGAAAACATGGTCGGTCACAAGCTGGGTGAATTTGCGGCGACCCGCTTCTTCAAGGGGCACGGCGCTGCAAAAACCGAGAAGGCGACGGCCTTAAAGTAATCGTTTGTTCCAGCGTTCCGCAGCGATCCCGCTGTCCTGGACGGTTGAGGAGTGGAGTTTAAATGGAAGCGAAAGCCATTTTACGGTTTGTCCGTGTAGCGCCCCGGAAGGCAAGGCTGGTGGTCGATCTCATCCGAGGCAAGAGCGCTGCGGAAGCACTGATCATCCTTAAATTTACGCCGCGGCATGCCGCGCGTGTGGTGGAGAAGATTTTAAAATCGGCCGTGGCGAATGCGACACAGAAAGAGATGGGAGATGTCGATACGCTCCAGGTCTCCAAAGTCTTCGTCGACGGCGGACCGGTGATGAAGCGGATGCAGCCGCGGGCGATGGGCCGGGCCAATATCATCCGGCATCGCACGAGCCACATCACCTTGATTATCTCCGGCTCGGAGAATGGGTTAAAGAAGCCGAAAGCTTCCCGCGTCGCCCCCGCCGCTGAGACAAAGGTGGTGGAAGAGAAGCCGGCGGCGAAGAGAACGGTAAAAAAGAAGACCGCCGCGAAGAAGACGACGGCGAAAAAGAGTGAGAAGACGGAAAAGAAACCGGAAAAAAAGAGCGGAAAAAAGAAGACCGAAGGAAAATCGGCCGCTGCCGATAAGGAGAAATAATGGGTCAGAAAGTCCATCCATTGGGGTTTCGGTTAGGCTACATCAAAACGTGGAGCTCGCGTTGGTATGCCGAGAAAGACTATGCCAAGCTCCTCCATGAAGATTTAAAGATCCGGAAGATCGTCAAAAAGAAGCTCTACCACGCGGGGGTTGCTCGCGTGGAAATCGAGCGCTCCGGAAACCAGATCAAGATCACCATCCACACCGCCCGTCCCGGCATTATCATCGGGAGAAAAGGGGCGGAGGTCGACAAACTCAAGGTTGAACTTGAGGCGATGACCAAGCGGCAGGTCTACATCAACATCAAAGAGATCAAGAAGCCGGAGTTGGATGCGCAGCTCGTCGCCGAGAACATCGCAATGCAGCTGGAAAAGCGGGTCGCTTATCGGAGGGCCATGAAGAAAGCGGTCGCCTCCGCGCTCCGCTTGGGCGCTTTGGGGATTAAAGTCTACTGCGCGGGACGTTTGGCCGGTGCTGTGATTGCCCGGACCGAGTGGTATCGCGAGGGACGGGTTCCGCTTCACACCCTCCGGGCCGACATCGATTTCGGGTTGGCCGAGGCGGCGACGACCATGGGACAGATCGGCGTGAAGGTTTGGATTTATCGAGGCGATATCCTTCCCGAGACGGAGAAGGAACGCGAGCTCGCCGCCACGACAAGAAAGTAAGAGGTGAGAGGAAAGCATGCTGGCTCCTAAGAAAGTAAAGTATCGAAAGCGGATGAAGGGTCGGATGTCCGGCAAGGCTTATCGGGGCTCCGATTTGAGTTTTGGAGATTTCGGCCTCAAGGCGATGGAGCCGGGGTGGATTACGGCCAGGCAGATCGAGGCGGCCCGTATCGCGATGACCCGTTTCGTGAAGCGGGGAGGAAAGATCTGGATTCGAATCTTTCCGGACAAGCCGATCACGAAAAAGCCGGCCGAGACCCGTATGGGCAAAGGAAAAGGGGCGCCCGAATATTGGGTGGCCGTCGTAAAGCCGGGCCGGATTATCTACGAAATGGAGGGGGTGACCCCGGAAGTGGCGAAGGAGGCCTTTCGACTGGCCGCCTATAAACTTCCGATTGCAACCCAGTTCGTATCGCGCGGAGAGGCATAAGAGATGGAAGCCAAAGACTATAAAGAGATGACGGTCGAGGAGCTTGCAGAGAAAGAGAAAGAGCTGCGGAAAGAGCTCTTCAACTTGCGCTTCCAGGCGGTTTCGGGCCATGTCGAGAATCCCAATCGGATGAAACAGATCAAGCGGGAGATCGCTCGGCTGATGACCTTTTCCGGACAGAAGAAAAAAGAGACGGCTGAAAAGAGCGCCGCGTCGAAATAACGTTCATTGAAAAAAGCATAGGGACAACATGCAGAATAAGAAAAAAGAGTTTATCGGCCAGGTCGTTGGCGACAAGATGGATAAAACGGTGGTGGTTGCGATCGATCGAATGGTGCAAGACCCGCGTTATAAGAAATTCATCCGCAGGACCAGCAAGTTTAAAGCGCACGATGAAAAGAATGAATGTCACGTCGGCGATCGGGTAAAGCTGATCGAGACGCGTCCCTTGAGCCGGGAGAAACGCTGGGTCGTCATCGAAGTGCTGGAGCGGGCGAACGAGGTTTAAGAGCCGAGTCCTTTGGATCATCCTTTAACAGAAGCAGGTGCGTGGTATGGTACAGATTTACACAATGCTCGATGTCGCTGATAACTCCGGGGCGAAGAAAGTGATGTGCTTTCATGTCAAGGGGGGATCCAAGAAGCGCTATGCGCGATTGGGCGATATCATCGTGGCCACCGTCAAAGAGGCGATTCCGCAGGGGAGTGTGAAGAAGGGCGAGGTCGTGCGCGCGGTGGTCGTCCGGACGACGAAAGAAGTTCGCAGAGACGACGGCTCCTACATCAAATTCGATCGCAACGCCGCCGTTCTGATCAATGCGCAAGGCGAGCCGATTGGAACCCGCATCTTCGGCCCGGTGGCGAGGGAGCTGCGGTGGAAGAAGTTCACGAAGATTATCTCGCTTGCGCCTGAGGTTTTATAAGGATCGTCATGATGGGAGATTCCACTTTGTTTAAGACCAAGCTGAAGAAGGGCGATCACGTTCGGGTGATCGCAGGAAAAGAAAAAGGGAAAGAGGGCAAAGTCCTTCATATCCTGACGGATAAGAACGCGGTGGTCATTGAGAAGCTCAATATGCTGAAGCGGCATACCCGTCCGAATCAGACGAATCCCAAAGGGGGTATCATCGAGCGGGAGGGGCGAATCGCGATCTCCAACGTGATGCTGGTTTGCGGTAATTGCAATAAAACGACCCGCGTCGGCAGTAAGCTGTTGTCCGACGGAAAAAAACTGAGAAGTTGCAAAGAGTGCGGCGAAGGCCTCGATAAGGGCGCCTAGGCCAGCTAGATCGATCCCGGATATTTTAGCCAGACATTTTAGAGAGACGGACACCCGATTATGAAGACCACGATTGCGACAGTGAAAGAGCGTTATCTCCAGGAAGTCGTTCCGGCGATGATGAAAGAGTTTGGGTACAAGAACACAATGCAGGTGCCCAAAATTGAGAAGATCGTCGTGAATGTCGGAATGGGCGAAGCGATTGCCAATGTGAAATTGCTCGATGCGGCGGTGAAAGAGCTCGGCCAGATTACCGGTCAGAGACCGGTGGTGACGAAGGCGAAAAAATCGATCGCCGGATTCAAGCTCCGGGAAGGAATGCCGATCGGCAGCAAAGTGACGCTCCGCCGAGCGCGGATGTATGAGTTTTTGGATCGGCTTCTCTATGCGGCGCTCCCCCGCATCCGCGACTTCAGAGGGATCTCGCTGAAGGCGTTTGACGGCAAGGGAAATTACACCCTCGGGGTCAAGGAACAGTTGATCTTTCCGGAGATCAACTATGACGAGGTGGCGGCGATCCACGGAATGGATATCGTGATCGTGACGACCGCCCCCAACGACGCCGAAGGAAGAGCGCTCTTAAGGCTCCTCGGCTTCCCCTTTCGAAAGCCGGGCGAAAACAAATAAAGGTGCGCATCCTGCTTAGCCGATGCGAGCCGCGAGAATAACGTGGAATCCATCAGACTTGATGGACTCGAGAATAGAAGAGGGCTGGACATCCGGCTTTGCCGGTGACCCGCCGGGGCGTGGGGGCATCGGAGGACTTTTCTTCTTCAGTGTCCGCACGTGCCCCACATATAAATAGAGGAATAAATGGCAAAGAAATCGTTGATTGCAAAAGCGAAGAGAGAACCAAAGTTTGCGGTGAGGAAATATAGTCGCTGCGCCGTCTGCGGCCGGGTTCGGGGCTACCTGAGAAAGTTCACGATGTGCCGGATCTGTTTTCGCTTGCTGAGTTTGAAGGGGGAGATTCCCGGGGTGGTCAAATCGAGCTGGTAGGGTGAGCCTCCTTGATCTCAGCCCTTTGATCGGGATGGCGCCGGTTGGTATTATCGTTTTGGAGTAGAGAATGACAGATCCTATCGCAGACATGCTGACAAGAATCAGGAATGCCAAAGAGCGACGACATGAGGTCGTTGATATGCCGCTTTCCAAGTTGAAGGTGGAAATCGCTCGGATTCTGAAAGAAGAAGGGTTCATCCGAAATTACCGCGTGGTCGGAGAAGCGGTGAAGAAAGATTTGCGGGTCTACCTCAAATACATCGATCAAGAGGAATCGGTCATTACCGATCTGCAGCGGGTCAGCAAGCCGGGAAGACGGCTTTACGTCGGAAAAAACAAAATTCCTTCGGTCAAAGGGGGGATCGGAATCGCGATCCTTTCGACGCCGAAGGGACTCCTGACCGATCAGAAGTCGCGCGAGGCAAAAGTGGGCGGAGAAGTTCTCTGCTACGTTTGGTAATCTCGACATCGGCTCATTAGATAAAGAAGACGAGGAGCAGGCTGCGCCGATGCGCAGCCGCGGGGCGCGGCGGCATTGGAGGACCTTCTCCTTACAGTTGCCGCAGAGGCCCTCACATAAAGTAGAGGTTGATATCATGTCGCGAGTCGGTTTAAAGAAAATTACAGTCCCAAATGGAGTGACGGTCAAGGTCAATCCCGATTCTGTCCAGGTGAAAGGTCCCAAAGGAGAGAACCAGAAGCCGCTCCGGCCCGAGATCAAAGTGGCGGTCGAGGGAAGCGACTTAACCGTTTCCCGCTCCTCGGAAGATCGCTTCATCCGATCCCTCCATGGCTTGACTCGAAACGAGATCCAGAACATGATCGTCGGGGTGACCCAAGGGTTCGAGCGGATTCTGGAGATCAACGGCGTCGGCTTCCGTGCCGTCGTCCAGGGGAGGACGCTCCTTTTAAACCTCGGCTATTCGCACCAAATTCATTTTGAGCTTCCGAAGGGGATTGACGCCTCTGTTGAGAAGCAGACGATCGTCACGATCAAGGGGATCGATAAGTATCTGGTCGGACAGGTGGCGGCGAACATCCGCGCCTTGCGCGAGCCGGAGCCGTACAAGGGAAAAGGGATCAAGTACCGCGAAGAGAAGATCATCCGGAAAGAAGGAAAGACCGGTAAATAGAAAAGCAAGGGTGGGTGAATCCTCCCGCCTTCTTATTGGGGTTTTGTGATGACGATCATGGCAAAAGAGAAAGCGATTGCACGAGAGCGAAGGCACCGTCGGGTCCGTCGGAAGATCCTCGGGACCCCCGAGCGGCCGCGTCTCTCGGTGTTTCGGAGTTTGAACCACATTTATGCGCAGATTATCGATGACCTTTCCGGAAAGACCCTGGCCGCTGCGTCGAGCCTGACCAAGGGGGGCGAGAGCGGGGGAAACCTCGAATCGGCGAAGAAGATCGGCACGAAGCTCGCGTCGCTGGCCAAGGAAAAAAATATCACCAAGGTGGTTTTTGACCGAGGCGGCTACCTTTATCATGGAAGGGTGAAGGCGCTGGCGGATGGGGCCCGAGAAGGGGGACTTCTTTTCTAGCGTCCTTAATATCAAGGGCGGGAAGAGAGGTTGTCCTCACGAATTATTTTTCCCGGCTTTGCCGGATGAGGGAGGCAATACTTGGCAAAGATTAATCCAGAAGAGCTGACGTTAAAGGACAAGGTGGTCTTCATCAACCGCGTTGCGAAGGTGGTGAAGGGGGGAAAGCGATTCTCCTTTTCTGCGGTCGTGGTGGTGGGAGACGGCCAAGGACATGTCGGTGTTGGAAAGGGAAAGGCGGCCGAGGTTCCTGAAGCGATCCGCAAAGCGATCGAGAACGGAAAAAAGAACTTGATAGAGGTTCCCCTTAAAGAATCGACGATCCCCTTTGAGATCACCGGCCACTACGGCGCCGAAGAGGTGATGCTGAAGCCGGCGGTCGATGGAACCGGAATCATCGCGGGAGGGCCGGTCCGTGCCGTAATGGAAATGGTCGGAATTTCAAATATCCTCTGCAAGTCGCTCGGCAGCGGAAATCCGCTCAATGTCGTTAAAGCGACGCTGGAGGGTTTCTCGAAGTTGAGGGATCCTGCGGAAATCGTACGGCGGCGGCAGACAACGGCCCTCGCTCTGTCGGAGAGATAAAGATGCCAAGGACCGGAAAGCCAAAATCGACAGACAAGCAATTATCGATTAAGTTGGTGCGAAGCTTCATCGGACGTCCGGGGAAACACAAAAAGGTCGTCGCGGGGCTGGGACTGCGTAAGATGAACCAGACCGTCATCCGCGTCGACACCCCTCAGACCCGGGGAATGGTTGCGAAGATTGCGCATCTGCTCGAGGTAAAGGAGCTCTCGTGAAAATATCGGATTTGAAACCCCAGGCCGGGGCGAAGAAAAAAGAGAAGCGGATCGGTCGCGGGCCCGGATCGGGACATGGCAAAACGTCGACCAAGGGCCACAAAGGCCAGGCGGCGCGCTCCGGGGGAACGAAAGCGCCCGGATTTGAGGGGGGACAGCAGCCGCTGATCCGCCGGGTTCCGAAACGGGGCTTTCGGAATATCTTCCGGAAAGAGTATGCGATTGTTAATCTGGACCGACTCGAACAGTTCTCGGCCGACACGGTGATCAATCCTCAATTTCTCCATGAGGCGGGGATCGTCAAAAAGTTGAATGAGAATATTAAGGTGTTGGGTCAGGGGACGCTGACGAAGCCGCTCGTGATTGCCGCCCATAAGTTCAGCCAGGAAGCGTTGAAGAAGATCGAGGCGGCCGGAGGGCGTGCCGAAGTCCTCTCTTAAGGAGAGGCGCCCCTGGGACATTGCCGGGGCTGAAGGAGAATCCATTGCTCGAAAGATTTATCACCAGCGTTCAAAATATTTTCAAGATTGCCGAGCTTCGACAACGGATCCTCTTCACCGCGATCATGATGGTGGTCTACCGGATCGGGTCGCATATTCCGACCCCGGGGATCAACAATGAAGCGCTGAGCCAGTTTTTAACTGAGCGCGGTGGCGCCTTGATGGGCTTCCTCGATATCTTCTCCGGCGGCGGACTCTCTCGCTTGACGATCTTTGCCTTGGGGATCATGCCGTATATTTCGGCATCGATCATCCTGCAGCTGTTGACGGTGGTGATCCCCACCCTCTCCAAGCTGGCAAAAGAGGGGGAGCGGGGTCGAAAGAAGATCATCCAATATACCCGGATCGGAACGATCGGCATTGGAATGGTCCAGGCGCTTGGGATCGCGATCGGGCTGGAAGGGATGAACCAGGGGGCGTTTGTTCAGAACCCCGGTTGGAGCTTCCGGCTGATGACGATGATCACGATCACCGCCGGTACCGGTTTTTTGATGTGGCTCGGCGAGCAGATCACGGAGCGGGGAATCGGAAACGGCATCTCGCTGATCATCTTCGCCGGGATCGTCTCCCGGATGCCGGCCGCCATGTACAATACGTTTGAGCTCTTTCAGGCGGGACAGATCAGCTTCTTCCTGATCCTTTTCCTGACGCTCTTAATGATCGCAACGATTGTCGCCATCGTCTTTTTGGAGAGCGGCCG
Source organism: Candidatus Manganitrophaceae bacterium (assembly GCA_016200325.1). Lineage (NCBI taxonomy): Bacteria > Pseudomonadati > Nitrospirota > Nitrospiria > Candidatus Troglogloeales > Candidatus Manganitrophaceae > Candidatus Manganitrophaceae bacterium. The sequence goes on along the minus strand of JACQEZ010000005.1, from coordinate 107,025 downwards.
GCGAAAAATTCCGGTTCAATATGCGAAACGGGTGGTCGGCCGGCGGGTTTATGGCGGCCAGAGCACGCACATTCCGTTGAAGATCAACACGGCCGGCGTGATTCCGCCGATCTTCGCCTCCTCGATCATCGCCTTTCCGGCGACGATCGCCGGGTTTATCACCGTGCCTTGGGTGCAGGCGATCGGAAGGAATTTGACCCCGGGAACCGTTTTTCACACGATCCTTTATGCGCTGTTGATCATCTTCTTCGCCTTTTTCTATACGGCGGTTGTTCTCAACCCGGTCGATATGGCCGATAACATGAAGAAGTACGGCGGGTTTATCCCCGGCATCCGCCCCGGCCAGAGGACCTCGGATTATATTTATCGCGTCTTAACGCGAATTACCTTTGCCGGCGCGATCTACCTGGCGATGGTGGCGATCATTCCGGAGATTTTGATCTATCGATTTAACGTCCCGTTTTCCTTTGGGGGCACCTCGCTTCTGATTGTAATCGGCGTCGGCTTGGATACGGCCCAGCAGATTGAGACCCATATGCTGACCCGGAACTATGAGGGCTTTCTTAAAAAAGGGAAGATGAAGGGTCGAGGGTTTTAGCCCGCCGCACCGATTGATAGTATTTTATAATACGGCATCCTTTTTCGTTTGATTGGGTCGCTATTTCATGAGTAGGATCGAGCAATGCGGTTGATTTTCCTCGGACCGCCGGGGGTCGGAAAAGGGACACAGGCGGGACAGTTATCGGAGCGTTACCGGACGCCCCACATTGCGACCGGAGATATCTTGAGGGGGGCGATCGCCCGAAAGACCCCTGTCGGCTTGGAAGCGAAATCCTATATCGATGCCGGAAAGCTGGTTCCCGATGATGTCATCATCAATATCATCCGCGAGCGGCTGAAGGAGCCGGATACCAAGGAAGGATATATCCTCGACGGGTTTCCGAGGACGATCAAGCAGGCCGAAGCGCTTTCGAAAATCTTAGAGGAGAGCGGCCGGCAGATCGATCGGGTTCTCTATTTTGATTTGGCCGAAGAAGAATTGGTAAAGCGAATTGCGGGGCGGAGGAGTTGTCCTTCCTGTCAGAAGGTGTATCATACGGTGTTCAACCCTCCTCCGAAAGAAGGGGTCTGCAGCTGCGGCACGGCGCTGATCCAACGCAAGGATGATCGGCCCGAGACGGTGAAGGAACGCCTGGCGGTCTATCGAAATGAGACGACCCCTCTCATCCAATTCTACCGTGACCGGGGGCTATTGTCGCAGATCGATTCAGACGGGAGCGTCGACACCATTACAAAGCGGGTCGAAGACGCCGCCCTCTTACAGAAAAAGAGACCCTGATGGGCTCGGCCGGGCTGGTTGACCCCAAGGGAAGAAAATGATTATTTTAAAGTCTAAAGCGGAAGTCACAAAGATCGCCACCGCCTCTCGGATTGTCGCGGAATCGCTTGAAGCGCTCCGTGCCTATTTGAAGCCGGGGATGACGACGAAAGAGCTCGACCTCTTCGTGGAGAAAGAAATCCGGAAACGGGGCGGGATTCCGGCGTTCAAAGGCTACCGGAACTATCCGGCCACTCTTTGTATTTCGGTCAATGAGGAGGTGGTTCACGGAATCCCTTCTGGAAAGGTGCTCAAAGAGGGGGACATCGTGGGGCTCGATCTGGGCGCGATTTATGACGGCTTCTACGGTGATTCCGCCGTGACCGTTCCGGTGGGAGCAGTGACGCCTGAAGCGGAGCGGCTGATCGAGGTGACGCGTGAGTCACTCTATGCCGGGATCGAGCAGGCCCGGGAGGGGAACCGGCTCTCGGATATTTCGCATGCGGTGCAATCGCACATTGAACGCGCCGGCTTTTCGGTGGTGACCGACTTTGTCGGGCATGGGATCGGCCGCGCGCTGCATGAAGAGCCGCAGGTTCCCAACTTCGGCTCGCCGGGTCGGGGACCGAGATTGCGCGAGGGAATGGTCCTGGCGATTGAGCCGATGGTGAATATTGGAAGCGCCGCCGTTCGGGTATTGGATGATCATTGGACGGCGGTCACGGTCGACGGAAGCCTCTCCGCCCATTTCGAGCATACCGTTGCCGTCACGAAAGAGGGTCCTGTTATTTTGACCCAGCTTGGGGCGGGCGTAATTTAACCTGACATTTATTTGAGTACTTCGGGAAACAAAATGGCGAAAGAAGATGTAATTGAAGTGCAAGGGACGATTATTGAGACCTTGCCGAACGCCATGTTCCGCGTGGCGCTTGAGAACGGCCATCGCGTCCTGGCCCACATCTCCGGGAAAATGAGGATGCATTATATTAAAATTCTACCTGGGGATAAGGTGACGCTGGAGCTTTCCCCGTATGATTTAACCCGAGGTCGAATTACATACCGCTTCAGTAAGTAACCGGAAGCGGGTAGACAAAAGATTGGAGTTAAGATGAAGGTCCGGTCATCCGTCAAGGCGATTTGCGCCAAATGCAAAATTATAAAAAGAAAAGGGGTGATCCGCGTGATTTGCGAGAATCCCCGTCACAAACAGCGGCAAGGTTAATCAGTTAAGGAGCGTTCATGGCTAGAATCGCAGGAATTGATTTGCCGAGGGAGAAGCGGGTCGAAATCGGTCTGACCTACATTTTTGGAATCGGCCGTCCGACCGCCCTCAAGATTTTGAAGGAGACCAACATTGATCCGGCCATCCGGGTGAAAGACCTCCAGGAGGACCAGGTGGTCCGGCTCCGCGAGGCGATCGAGCGGGGGCATCGGGTCGAGGGGGATCTTCGCCGTGAAGTCTCCATGAACATCAAACGTTTGATGGATATCGGCTGCTACAGGGGCCTTCGTCATCGCCGCGGCCTGCCGGTGCGGGGTCAGCGGACGCGCACCAATGCCCGGACCCGAAAGGGCCGGAAGAAGCAGACGGTCGGTGCAAAAAGGAAAGAGACGAAGGCTTAAGCGCGTTTCATAGTCAAAGAAAGGGTTCCGAATGGTTGCCAAAAAGGGAGCGAAGAAGAAAGAGAAACGGAATGTCCAAACCGGGGTCGCACATATCCAGGCCTCTTTTAACAACACGCTGGTGACGATTACCGACATGGCGGGAAACGTGATCGTCTGGGCGAGCGCCGGCAGCCAAGGGTTTAAAGGCTCTCGGAAGAGCACCCCCTTCGCGGCGCAACGGGCTGCGGAAATCGTCGCGAAAAAGGCGATGGACAACGGCATGAAGCAGGTCGATGTTTATGTGAAGGGGCCGGGCTCGGGCCGGGAATCGGCGATTCGGGCGCTTCAGGCGACGGGGTTGAAGATCAACTTGATCAAAGATGTCACCCCGATCCCCCACAACGGCTGTCGTCCTCCCAAGCGGAGACGGGTGTAGCGTCGATCCGGCGGAAGATTCGTCGTTTCTTTTTTATTCTCAAGGAGGTGTTTGCTTGGCTAGATATGTCGGTCCAGTATGTCGGTTGTGTCGAAGGGAAGGGATTAAGCTCTTTCTTAAAGGGACCCGCTGTTATTCCGAAAAATGTGCCATCGATCGGCGCAGCTATCCGCCCGGCCAGCATGGTCAGGCGCGGCCGCGCGCCTCGGAGTACAGCGCACAGCTGCGTGAGAAGCAGAAGCTGAAGCGGATTTACGGACTTCTGGAGCGCCAATTCAGGCAATACTTCTTTAAGGCGGAACGGAAGAAGGGGATCACCGGCGAGAACCTGTTGAGGCTCCTCGAATCAAGGCTAGATAATGTCGTCTATCGTCTCGGGCTGTCGTCATCGAGGAAGCAGGGTCGGATGCTGATTCGGCAAAATCATTTTATGGTCAATGGGAAAGCGGTTAATATTCCGTCCTATCTGGTCAGTGTGAACGACGCGATCGAGGTGAAGGAGGGAAGCCGCACTCTTCTGGCAATCCAAAGCGCGCTCGAGGGAATTGGAACCCGGGGTGTTCCTTCTTGGTTGGAATTGGATCAGAACCAGATGAAGGGGATGGTGAAATCACAGCCGAGCAAGGAAGAAATTGCGCTTCCTGTCAACGAACAGCTGGTTGTGGAGCTCTACTCCAGATAAAAGCATTGAGCAATCCGGTGATCGGGAGTGATCTCCCTGAGGATCATCGGTCGCTCCCACTCAAAACGGGTGAGGATCTTATGATTATTAGAACAAAAGATTTTCAGATTCCAAAGAAACTTGAAGTCGAGAAAGAGACGCTGACAAAGACCTACGGAAAGTTTTACGCCGAGCCGTTTGAGCGGGGTTTCGGCAGCACGATCGGGAATTCGCTTCGGCGCGTCCTTCTCTCTTCCATTGCGGGTGCGTCGGTCACCTCGATCAAAATCGAGGGGGTGCTGCACGAGTTTTCTTCGATCGCGGGTGTGAAGGAAGATGTCACCGATATTATTCTCAACATCAAAAACCTCCGTCTCAAGCTCCACACCGATAAGCCGAAGGTCATTCACATCAAGAAAAAAGGGGCGGGAGAGGTGCTTGCAAAGGACATCAGCCATGATGCCGATGTCGAGATCCTGACACCCGATCTTCATATCGCCACACTCGATAAAGACGGAAATCTCGATATGGAGCTGGTGGTGAAAATGGGCCGGGGTTACGTCCCCTCCGAGCGAAACAAGGAAGAGGGGATGCCGATCGGTGTGATTCCGATTGACGCGATTTTCTCTCCGATTCGAAAAGTCAATTTTACCGTAGAGAATGCCCGCGTTGGCCGGGTGACCGATTATGACAAGCTGGTGATCGAAATTTGGACCGACGGGAGCGTGAAGCCGGACGACGTCCTCGGTTTTGCGGCCAAGATCTTAAAAGATCACCTGAGCATCTTCATCAATTTTGAAGAGCAGGAGCAGCCGGTCGAGCTGGCGCGGGATGAGGCGAAGGAGTTCAATAAAAATCTGCTTCGAAGCGTCCACGAATTAGAGCTCTCGGTCCGGGCGGCGAACTGTTTGAAAAACGCCAATATCCGGACGATCGCCGATTTGGTTCAGCGATCCGAAGCAGAAATGCTCAAGACAAAGAATTTCGGGCGAAAGTCGTTAAACGAGATCAAAGAGATTCTCTCCGAGATGGGACTCTCGCTCGGGATGAAGCTCGACGGCTATTCGAACGAAGCGGCACAGAAAGAAGGGTAATTAACCTCCTCTGGGAAAATCTGTTAGAAAGGGAATGAAATGCGTCATCGAAAAGCAGGCCGTCCTTTAGGGCGGAACAGCGCGCACCGCAAGGCGCTTTTTCGAAACTTGGTTACCTCGTTCCTTCGTTATGAGCGGATCGAGACGACCGAGGCGAAAGCAAAAGAGCTTCGAGCGATCGCCGATCAGATGATCACGCTGGGAAAGCGGGGCGATCTTCATGCGCGGCGGATGGCGGCCTCCTATATTCTCGACAAGGATGTGGTCTCCACCCTCTTTGCCGATGTGGCGCCCCGTTTTATGAGCCGACAGGGAGGCTACACCCGTTTAATTAAAACACGGGTCCGTTATGGCGACGGAGCGCCGATGGTGATCGTGGAGTTGACGGAGGCAAAGAAAGCCGAGAAGTCGGCAAAGAAAGAAACAAAGGGAGCCAAGACGACCAAGGCGACAAAAGAAAAGAAAGAAAAAGAGGCAGGCGCGGAAGAAGCGGCCTCCGCAAAACCTGCCTCATAAAGAAAACTTCCTTAGAACGTAAACCTAAATCCCACTCTTTTTATTTCTTCGCATCCTCTTTCTTGGCCGCGTCCCCCTTCGCATCCGCCGCTGCGGCGGCGGGGGGGGCCAACTTTGCATCCAGCGCGTTGAAGAGGACATCCTCGCTGATTCCCAATTTTTCAACGTTCGGATCCGACTCGACCCATTGCCGCTTGGTGTCGTCGTGGATTTCAAACTTCCGATGAATCGCCACCTTTACGACCTTCGGTTTTCCCGACAGCACTTTGGCTTCCTGATCGGCTTTCTTCGCTGCTTCCGAGATCGTTTTGGCCTCGGCTTCGGCCTGTTTCGCCTCGTCTCCCGTTAAGGTTTTGGCTTCCTCTTCTTTCGCTTTTGCTTCCTCGGCTTTTTTCTTGGCTTCTCTCGCCTTGGCGGCCGATTCCTCTAATACCGTAATCGTATAGGTGTCCCGGTAATCGATCTCTTTCACCACTGGCTTGGCCGAGTAAATTTTAAAGTAGCGGAAGGTCGGGGTTGTGATTTTTCCGTTTTCCTTATCGGCAGACATCTTGCCGTGCGGATGCTCGGACAGCCCTTTTTCCGTTAACACCTCGACCACCTTATCCCACACTTGTTCGTAGGGCAATGCATAGATTTTTTCGACAGGACCTTTGGGGGCTTGGGCTTCGACGGCCTGAATGAAGATCAAGGAGGCCGTCAATAGAAAAAACAGAAGAAAAAACAAAAAGCTCGATTTTTTGCTCATCCTTATCCTCTCCTAACGGGTGGGTGGCAGTTACCGCTATTTCTAGCTTTTTTCACGATGGGTGTCAAGAGAAATCGATGCCGTAGCGGTTTTTGAAAACGGGAAGGGTAAGGGGGCCGACCGTCTCTCCCGATACCTTGTCTGGGGTCCTGATCTCGTCCCGGTTTCCCGGATTCCGGCATCGGTTTGGATGGAATCTGAGTCGGCCATCGGAAGAATAAATGGGCTGAAATGGGTTTCTGTAAAATCTCATTATGGTATATTTTCAGCCGTCGAAATTTCTTCGAATCGATGAGAATCGCCGTCTGGTTGTGAGGGAATCGCAGGTGCGATCAGAGCGCAGGCGTGCGGTGGGGATTTGCTTTACTCGTATTTTCTTTTGTGTTATATTTAGACCGTGTTTACGCTGCGGATACAGTCGAAACAGATCTTGCTCGCACTCATCATGATGTTTCTCCTGTTTTTATCTTTTTCGCTTTTCTCCGGCATGAAGAAAAGAAATATATCGGTCATCTTTAATGACATTGGCGGAAAAGCGGATGTAAAAATCGGACGGTTTTCTTTTGTTCAATCGCAAGACGGGATAAAAAATTGGGAGTTGAAGGCCGATCGCGCCGAGATTTTCGAGAAGGATAAAAAAGCGCAGCTCGAAACGGTGGCCGTGAAGATGAAGACCCCGGAGGGGCTTGAGCTCTCGATGGAAGGAGATTCAGGTTCGATCGATACCGAACGAAAAGACTTCCACCTCCAAAAACAAGCCGACCTGATGGCCATTCAAATGAGCAACGGCTATATCATTAAGACTCCCGCCATTTCTTGGTTTAATGATCGGAAAGTCATCGTGGCAGACGGACCCGCGCACATCACCGGCCCTCAGATAGAAATTGACGGAAGCGAGCTGCAGATCGCAGCCGAAACTCAAGAGGTAACCATCTCGGGCCGTGTTCAAGCGTTGGTCCATTAAATTCGATTTTTTTCTTCTCCTCCTCATCATCCTCATCTACCTGTGGCGGAGCGGACTCGTGACCGCGGGAGAGATACCGGCGAAAGATAACACGCTGGACCCGGTTTCCATTACCTCTAATAAGATGACCATTAAGAACCAGGAAAATAAAATTATCTTTGAAGGGAATGTGTTTATCAAAAAAGGGGACTTAACGATCCATTCCGACCGAGCCGAAGTCTTTTTAGCCGAGCAGCAAGGAGGGGGAGGGTCTTCCAAAACCCCCTCTCTTTTCGAGAACCCGACGGCCAAAGGGGGGAAAGATATCTCTCGGATTGAAGCGTTCGGGAACGTCGATATCCAACAAGGCGACAAACATGCCAAGGCGCAAAAGGGAGTCTACGATCAGAAGAAAGACACCATTATCTTGACGGGGGATCCGAACCCCGAGGCGTGGGAGAACGATTATCGGGTCAAAGGGAAAATGATTACCCTTTATATCGCGGAAAACCGAAGCGTGGTCGAGGGGGGAAGCCAGGTCCTCATTCAGTCCGGGGCGAAGAATTTGAACCTGGGAACCAAGTAGTCTATCGGTCTTAAAACGAAAAACGAGATGCTGGAAGCAACGGGACTCGAAAAAAGTTATCAAGGACGCAAGGTGGTTCGAAATGCCACCCTCAAGGTCAATCGGGGGGAGGTCGTCGGCCTGTTGGGGCCGAACGGCGCCGGGAAAACCACTTCCTTTTATATGATGGTCGGTCTGACCCCTCCGGACCGGGGGGAGATCTCCTTGAATGGGGAGAAGATCACCGGAATGCCGATGTACCTTCGGGCGCGAAAGGGGATCAGCTATCTTCCACAGGAAGCCTCCATCTTCCGGAAGCTGACGGTCGAAGAGAACATCATGGCGATTTTGGAGACCCTCGATCTCTCCGCTTCCGAAAGACAATCGCGGCTCCAGGCCTTGCTGGGTGAATTGAATATTGCACATTTGGCGAAGAACAGAGCATACACCCTCTCCGGGGGAGAGCGGCGGCGGCTTGAAATCACCCGGGCGCTAGTTATCTCCCCCCAATTTATCCTTCTCGACGAGCCGTTCGCCGGCATTGATCCGATTGTTGTAATCGACATCCAAAAAATTATTTTTCAACTAAAACAGCGAGGAATCGGCGTCTTAATTACCGACCATAATGTTCAGGAGACGCTGGAGATTACGGATCGATCCTATATTATTTACGAAGGGGAGATCTTGATTTCCGGGACCTCCTCGGAAATTGCCAACAGCCCTCAAGCGAGGGCGATCTATCTGGGCGAGCGATTCCATTGGCAGGATCGAAATGCGAGATCTCTTCAACCTTAATTGGCTTATTTCGTTTGATATAGAGGTTTAGGTATGTCTTGGTCAGAAAGTGGAATGCGAGCCCGGCTCGATTTGAAAATGACGCAGAAGCTGATTATGACGCCTCAGCTTCAGCAGGCGATCAAGCTTCTACAGCTTTCAAGACTTGAGTTAAGCCAGGTGATCAATCAGGAGATGCTGGAGAATCCTCTTTTGGAAGACCTGGTTTCCGATGCGCCCGAGGAAGAGCCTTCTACCTCGACGACGCTCGATGGAGAGGGGGAGAAGCGGGAAAGAGAAGAAGAGGCCGCCTCCGAAAAATCTTCCGACGAGTTCGATCTGAAGTGGGAAGACTATTACATGGATGACGACCGGGAGGACGGAGGAAATTACTCCGCCGCCTCCACGGAGGAGAGACCTTCGTACGAGCAGACGTTGGCGAAGGCCGCTTCGCTCGAAGATCACCTGATCTGGCAATTGGGCCTCTCTTCGGTGACCGAGCGGGAAAAGCAGATCGGAACGCTCCTCATCGGAAACATTGATGACAACGGTTATTTGAGCGGGTCGTTGGAAGAGATATCCCAATCGCTCTCCGCCCCTTTGGAGGTGGTCGAACGGGTTTTGAAGGTGATCCAGGGGTTTGATCCGACCGGGGTCGGCGCACGAGATTTAAAGGAATGCCTGCTTATTCAGACCGCGCAGCTCGGATTGGGCGGCTCCTTGGTCGACGCCGTGATCAAGGGACATCTGGAGGATCTTGAAAAAAAACGGTATCAACATATCGCTAAAACGTGTAATGTGTCGGTGCAAGAGGTGCTGCAAGCCTCTAAAGTGATCGAACATCTGGAGCCGAAGCCGGGACGTCCCTTCGCATCGACCGATAACCTTTATATTACCCCCGATGTGTTTGTCGTGAAGTCGGAGGGGAAGTATGTTGTTTTATTAAACGATGACGGGCTTCCGAAGTTAAAGATCAGCCCTTTTTATCGAAGCCTCCTTCGATCAAAGGAATCGGTGGCGGAGACGACCAAAACCTATCTCGAAGAAAAGTTTCGATCGGCGCTCTGGCTGGTTCGGAGCATCGAGCAGCGAAATCGGACGATTCAATTGGTGGCGCAGAGCATCGTCCAGTTCCAGTACGAATTTATGGAAAAGGGGATCAGCTATCTGAAGCCGCTGATTTTGAAACAGGTCGCCGATGATATCAGCATGCACGAATCGACCGTCAGCCGGGTGACCACCAATAAATATATGTATACCCCTCAGGGGATTTTTGAGCTAAAATTCTTCTTCAACAGCAGCCTCCCCCGCGTCGGCAATGGAGCGGACAGCCTCTCCTCGATTGCGGTGCGGGAGATGATCCGGAAGATGGTTGCGGAAGAAGATCCGGTCCGTCCGTTAAAAGACCAGGAGATCGTCGAGCGGCTCAAACAGAACGATGTCGACATTGCAAGACGGACCGTCACGAAGTATCGCGCCTGGCTTAAGATTCCCCCGGCCAGTCGACGAAAGAGACCCTATTAGCGGGCGGGGTCATGATCGTCTTCTCTGGAGGGGAAAGATCGAACATCGGGGCTCCTTGAGCCCATTTATTAACCTGGCTTCGTGACATCACGCCGATTGATCTCGGCGTCCTCTCTATGGGTGGTGCGAAAAATGTCCGCCTGGTTGTTATCAGCGGCCTTTCCGGTTCCGGGAAGAGCTATGTCATTAAATATTTCGAAGACCTCGGCTTTTTCTGCATCGACAACCTTCCTCCCCCGCTCCTTCCCAAATTCGTAGAACTTTGCAACCAATCGAGAAGTAACATTACCAAGGCGGCGCTCGGCATCGACATCCGAGAACGGGATTTTCTCGGCCACTTCCTCAATATCTTTGACCAGCTCAAGGAAGAAGGCTACCAGATGGAGCTTCTCTTTCTGGAGGCGGACGATGAGGTCCTCGTCAGACGCTTCTCAGAAACGCGGCGGCCGCATCCGCTGGCCCGGGATGGATCGATCGTTGAGGGAATTCGTCTCGAGCGCCAAAAGATGAATGACCTGCGGCGGCGGGCCGATAAAATCCTCGACACCTCCAACTACCATGTCCACCAGCTCAAAGAGGTGATCACCCAATACTATTTGGAGAAGGGCGACAATCGGCACCTCAACATCTCCCTTATTTCATTCGGATACAAATTCGGCATTCCTTACGATCTCGATCTGCTTTTTGACGTCCGCTTTTTGGCCAATCCCAACTTTGAGCGGGATTTAAAGTCGCTCACGGGGGAACACTCCCGGGTTCAAAACTACATCACGGCCCAACCGGAGGCAAAGTTCTTCCTGGAAAAGCTATATGATTTTCTCGACTTTCTCGTTCCGCTCTATGAGAAAGAGGGGAAGAGCTATCTCACGATCGGAATCGGCTGCACCGGCGGGAGGCACCGCTCCGTCTCGATCGTCAATTTCTTGCGGGAGCACCTTCAAGGAAAGGGACTGCAGGTTCATTGCCGACATCGGGACCTGGGACAGCCGGGGTAAATCATGCCGAGCTACGTGGTGGCGATTTCAGGAGCGAGCGGCGCCGTCTATGGCGTTCGCCTTCTCGACTACCTCCTCAAGGAAAAACATAAAGTCTACTTAACCCTCTCTCACGAAGCGCGGATCATCATCAAAGAGGAGATGGGGCTCGATTGGGGAGCCGCTTTTCCCGAGACCGCTCAGATCCTCAAAAAGAAATACTCCGGCGTTGACTTGACCTATTGTGACGAGAAGGATATGACCGCTCCGATCGCCAGCGGATCGGTTCCGACGCAAGGCATGGTGATCGCACCCTGCTCGATGAAGACCTTGGCGGCGATTGCGCACGGATTCTCTTCCAATCTGATCGAGCGGGCCGCCGATGTCACCCTCAAGGAGCGGCGGCCGCTGGTGCTGGTTCCCAGGGAGACGCCGCTCAGCCAGATCCATCTTCGGAACATGCTCCTGCTGGCCGAAATGGGGGCGATTTTGATTCCGGCGATGCCCGCTTTTTACAACCACCCCCGGTCGATCGACGATCTGATCCACTTCATCGTGGGACGGGTCTTGGACAGTCTGCGAATCGAAAACCGGCTCTATGCACGATGGAAGGAAGAATAAACAAATGTCTTATTGGAAGCCGTTCTTTTTAGCTCTCTCCGCGCTCTTCATCGTCTCTTGCGAATCGACCCCGGAGCTCGCACCGCATGCCGACTGGGCCGATGTAACCCTCCATGCGGTCGGCGTCGGCCCGATTCAAGGAGAGTGGTCGATTTCGGAGCGGATTCAAGCGGTGCAGCGCGCCAAGGTCGACGCGTATGTAAAGTTGGAATCGCAAGTGATGATGCTGCAGACCGATTCGAAAAAAACCGTTTCGGAATTGGCGGGGAAAGACCCTCAGCTGGGTAAAAAGATCTCCTCCTTTGTGAAGGGAGCGAAGATTATCCGAACCGACAATAAAGAGAACGGGATTGAGGTTCTCACGGAGCTCTTCTTGGGGGAGAATTTTAAGGCGACGCTCGGGCTGGCCGAGAAGAAGGTCAAGCCGATCCCAAAATCCAATAACCCGCGCGATGAGACCTTGCCGTCCTCGCGATATTAACCGCCAGGTAAAAAGTGGTTTCTCAGTCGCGTCTCTTTTTACCCCACCTTCAAGTAGAGCTTCTTCAGTCGGAAACACTTCTCTTTCTCGTGGAAGACTCCGCCACCGAGGCGGCGCTCCTCGATCTGATTGCAAAATACTTTTTGACGACGGAATCGCTGATCGAAAAGCTCTTCCGTCATCCTCGGACTTGGGAGACGACGCTCCAGTACATTCGGGTGTTCGGAGATTATTCCGATCGCCAATGGATGGCGGGGAGACAGGCGTCTTCCGAGACGGTCCCAGAAGAGGAGATCCAAAAGCTAAGCCTTTTTCGGCAGGTCCAAAAAATGGGCGCGTCCGAAAAAATTCATCTCGCTCTGAAGGGAAATAAAGAGGCAAGGGCCCTTCTCTTAAAGGATACGAATAAACAGGTGGTGCTCGCCGTGTTGAACAGCCCCAGAATCACGGAACAAGAAATCGTGACGATCGCCCAATCGAAAAGTGTCTCGGATGAAATTTTACGGGTGGTCGCCAACAATCGGAACTGGACCAAGAATTATGCGGTGATCGTCGGTCTGGTCAACAACCCCAAAACACCCGTCGGTATTTCTCTCAATTTCATTAAATTAATAAAAGTGAAGGAACTCGCCGGCCTCTCAAAAAACAAAGGAATTCCGGAAGTCATTCGCGGTACGGCAGCGAGGATGCTGCAGGCGAAGCGGGCGGGACAATAATGGCTTGCTTCCTTCGTCGCGATCCGGTTAAAAGTCAGATCTCTTGTCTTTTTTCTCTCTTCACCGTCTTCCTAAATAATTAAGTTTTGATTTAAAATCTCCGCTTTCTTGACAAACAACAAATAGTAAGTATACTTACTATCGTCAAATTGCACAGCGGGATATTCCGGGATATTCGAGGACCACAGCGAATGGCTCAAAGAAAAAACGAAAAATATAAAACAAAAGATATCTGCAGCCTTTTTGATATTTCCAAGGCGACCTTGTTCCGTTGGGAGAGCGAGGGGCGGATATCCAATGTCGGGCGGGACTGGAGAAACTGGCGGATCTACTCCGAGCAGAATATTAAGGAGATCAAAAGGATTATCTCCCGCCGTTTGCCGAGTCAGGGATCTTTTAAGAAGAGTTGAGGTGTTTAATCTGATGGGACTTTCGCTTTCCTTCTCCAAAAAAAGGGATTTAATCGGACTCGATATCGGCTCCGGTGCAATCAAACTGGTTCAATTGAAAGAAACCGCAAAAGGCTATCAATTACAGAAGTTCGGCGTCAAGCCGCTCGACTCCGAGTTGATCGTCGATGGAACCATCATGGACGCGGGCCGGGTGGTGTCGGCGATCAAAGAGTTGTTGGAAGAGCAGGCGGTTAAAACCAAGGACGTGGCTGTTTCGGTGTCGGGTCACTCGGTGATCGTAAAGAAGATCAGTCTTCCCGCGATGACGGAAGAAGAGCTGGAAGAGTCGATCAAATGGGAAGCGGAGCAGTACATCCCGTTCGATATTAACGACGTCAACATCGACTTTCATATCTTGGGAACGGCCGACCCGCAGGAGTCGAAGGAGCAGATGGCGGTTCTCCTGGTGGCGGTGAAGAAAGACAAGCTGACCGAATATACGACCCTGGTGACGGAGGCCGGCCTCAATCCGGTGATCGTCGACGTCGATGCATTTACCCTGGAGAATATGTATGGCGTCAATTATGACCTGCGGGAAGGGGAGGTGGTCGCCCTGGTGAACATCGGTGCGAGCGTGATGAATATCAATGTCCTGAAGGGAGGCACCTTCGCCTTTACGCGCGACATTTCGATCGGCGGCAACCGCTATAACGAGACCATTCAGAGAGAGTTTAACCTCAGCTACGAACAGGCTGAAAAGGCAAAGCGGGGCGAGGCGGTAGAAGGGGTCGATCCCCAGGCCCTTTCCACGATCATCACAAACCTCAATGCCGAAATTGCCTCGGAGGTGATCCGCTCCTTCGATTATTTTAAGACGACCTCGACGAATGAAAATATCGATCGCATCCTTCTCAGCGGCGGCGCATCGAAGCTTCCCGATTTTCTTTCACAGCTTGCGGAGAAGTCGGGGATTCCGGTTGAAATGACGAATCCGTTCCATAAGGTTGATATTCCAAAGAAGCTATTCGATCTGGATTACATCCAGGAAGTCGCCCCTTTGGCCGCGGTCGGGATGGGTTTGGCGATTCGAAAAGTGGGAGATCGTTGATTCATGATCAAGATCAATCTGCTCTCAACGCAAAAGACAAAGAAGACCAAGAAGAAGGTCGAGTTCCAATCGCAGATCATCATCGCGTCGGTGGTTCTGTCGATGCTCCTCTTGGTTTTAGGTTATATCGGAATCGTTCTTAATGAAAAGGTGGACGGTTTGGCGGCCGAGAAAACAAAATTGACCTCGGAACTCGGCGTCCTCAAGGGGAAGGTCAAAGAGGTCGAGAATTACGAGAAGGATAAAAAGGCGGTCGAAGAGAAGATTAATATCATCGAGCAGCTCCGGAAGAATCAATCGGTTCCGGTCTTTCTCCTCGATCAGATCAGCAAAAGCCTTCCCGACAAAGTTTGGCTGGTGAACATCAACCAGCAGAATGGAACGGTCGACCTGGAAGGAAAGGCGACAACGAACGGCGAGATCGTCGACTTCATCAACAGTCTCAAGAAATCTCCTCTCTTTAAAGACATCCAGATCTTGGAGTCAAGACAGAATTTGGAGGGGACCATCTCCGTTTATACATTTAAATTGAAATGGTCTTTGGTTTAGAACGATCGGGAGCGGCTCGCGACTATGGCATTAAATCTGGAACGATTAAAGAATTTAACGAACACCCAGAAGTTTGTTTCGCTGGTTCTGATTATCGTGATCGCCTCCGGCGCGTTTGTCTGGTTTGTCTTCATTCCGAAGAGCGCGGAGATTGCGGCATTTAATTCAGACATCGCGGAATTGAACAATGAGATCAATGTTCATCGAACCAAAGTGAAACGGTTGGATGAGCTGGTCAGCGAGAATCGGGAGCTGAAACACCAATTGACCCAATTAAAGGAGCAGCTCCCCCCGGAAGCGGAGGTGGAGATTCTCTTAAAGCAGGTCTCCGAGTTGGGAGCGAGAACCGGTCTCGATTTTAAGCTCTGGAGACCGGCGCAACGGAAGCCGAACGCCTCCGGACTTTATGTCGAGATTCCGGTCGATGTCGAGGTGGCGGGGGGATACCATGCGCTGGGGGTTTTCTTTGATAAAATCAGCAAGCTTCCCCGGATTGTGAATGTTTCGAATATTCGGATGGGAAGTTCAAAACCGGATCAGCATCGGGTCTCGATCCAAACCAGCTTCAGCGCAACGGCCTTTGCCGTGGTGGAGGGAGGGGCCGCCGCGCCGCCGCCTCCGGTTTCAGAAAAAGGAAAAACGCCATGAGAAACGGACGCATTTTTCTAAACGGCGCCCTACTTTCCCTGGGGCTTCTCTCCTTCGGGTGCGGAGAAGCCGCTCCGCCGGCGGTGCCGAAGGCAACCCCGTCTCCCATCTCGGCGGTGGTGCCGAAGCCGAAGATCGAAGAGGCTGCTCCCTCGACGGGATTGGTTAAGAAAGAGGATCCGGCCGCCCTCTTCCAATATAATCCGGAGGGGAGAAGAGATCCATTCAAGTCGATTATTGTCGCCTCTGGGAAGCGGACGATCTCCGAGAGTCTTCCTCCTTTACAGAGAAAGGAGCTCTCCGAGATGAGGTTAATCGGCATCGTTTGGGGAAATTTCGGGCACGGCGCGATCGTTCAGACGCCGGACGGAAAAGGCTACCCGGTTCGAAAAGGAACGCGGATTGGAACCAACAACGGTCTCGTCAGCCAGATTACGAATAAAGAGATGGTGGTCGAGGAAAAATTTCAGGATATTTTTGGGGAGACCAAGGTGAGAAGTGTCGTCATGGAATTGCATCCCCAAAAGGAGGGTCTAGAATGATCGGGCAGAGAAATAGATGGGTCTTTTTATTTTTATCGCTGATACTCCTACAGTCTTGCTCTCCCAAGACCTCTCAGGTGAAGACCGAATCGGCCGCTCCGACGGAGATTGTCGATATCCGGGTGGTGAACGGCGCCGAGAAAACCGAGGTGGTGGTGGCCGGTCAACAGGCGATGATTTACACCACCTTCCATCTGACCGATCCAAATCGCCTCATCGTCGACCTGGCCGGCGTCAGTCTCGGAAAATTCAAAGAGAAGATTCCGGTCGCTGAAGGCCCGGTCCATTCCATCCTTCCCGTGGCCGGCGAGGAGAACCAGGTCGGGCGTCTTGAAATCGAGGTCGACCCCTCCGCGGAAACCAATGTCCGGACCGAAGGGACCAATCTGATTATCGACGTTTCCCGCGCCGGTCTGAAAACGGCAGACACCGCCGCGGCGAAGCCTGCAGAAAATGCAACACCCGAAGAAAACAAGGCGGTGATCCAGGCGCCGATCCGGGAAGAGCAAAATCTCCAGCCTGCGAAGGTCGTAAAAAGCATCCGGTTCGATCGGAAAGAAGATCTTCAGCTCGTGATCGCCTCGGACGGACAGCTTTCTCCCAATGTTTTTCTCCTCGATCCGAAGCGGCTTGTCATCGACCTTCCCAACGTCAAGCTCGCCTCCAAGATGAAAGCGGTTCCGGTGAAAGATCAGATCGTAAAACAGGCCCGGATCGGGCTTCATTCCGACAAGGTCCGGCTCGTCCTCGATCTTGCCGCACCGGTGATCTATACCCTTCACCAGGAGGGGAATCAATTCTATGTTCACATTAAAGCGGCTTCCTCCAAGCCTAAAAAGGAGAAGCAGGAGACCGCTCCTTCTTCCGAGGTGGCAGCGGCAGTCGTCTCTCCTCCTTCCCCTGCGCCGCTCGCGGGGATGACCCTCCCGAAGGTGGAGCCGCCGCCGGTGACGCTGGCGAGCGCCGATGCCAAAGCCGAGCCGGTGGCCTCTCCCGGATCGAAGGCGGAGCTGAAAGCGGAAACGCCCGCTCCGGCGCCTTCCAAGCCGGCGTCCAAAGAAGAAGCACCCAAAACCGAGGTGCCGGCGCCGCCGGTTGCCGAGACAGCTGAGACTGCCCCTGAGAGCGCCGAGGCGCCGGAAGAGCAGGGAAAATCATCCGATGAGTCTGAGAAGAAGGGGAAAGTAGATGCAGTCACTTCGCCCAAGTATGTCGGGAGACGGGTCTCGCTCGACTTCCAGGATGCCGACATTGCCAATGTCATTCGCCTGATTTCCGATGTGAGCAACCTAAATGTCGTTCTCGGAGAGGATATCAAAGGGAAGGTGACGCTGAAATTGATCAACGTTCCTTGGGACCAGGCCCTTGATATGATTTTGAAGATGAACAATCTGGGCCAGATTCGGGAGGGGAATATCATCCGGATCGCCACGCTGACGAACATCGCCCGCCAACAGGATGAGGAAGCCAAGGCGAAGGAGACGAAGGTCCGGGCGGAGGATCTCCAGACGCGCATCATCTATGTCAATTACGGCAAGGCAAGAGACCTGGTGGAATCGATGAAGAAAGTCCTCTCGACCCGGGGAGATCTGACGATCGATGATCGAACCAACGCCCTCATCGTGAAGGACATCGAGAAAAATATCGATGAGATCGGGCGTCTGGTGAAGAAGATCGATAAAGAGACCCCTCAGGTGGTGATCGAGGCGCGCATCGTCCAGGTTGCACCGACCTTTAATAGAAGCTTGGGAATTCAGTGGGGAGCGACCCTGCGTGATGTGAGAAGTCCTAATGTGATCGGATTGAGCGGCGGCGGCGGAACGCCGAATGCGGTCTTCGGCACACCCGACCCCTCTTTTGCGGTCAATTTGCCTTCCGCTCCGAACTTCGGCGGTCTTGGATTTACCTTCGGTCGGTTTACCGACAACCCTTTCAACCTCGACCTCCGTCTTTCGGCGGGCGAGTCGCAAGGATTGACCCGGGTGATCTCCACACCGAAGGTCTCCGTCCTGAATAATCAGGAAGCGAAAATCGAGCAGGGTGAATCGATCCCGTTTGCGACCACCTCTCAGCAGGGAACGCAGACGACCTTCGTCGATGCGAACCTGACCCTTCTCGTTACCCCGCATATCTCTCCCGACGGAGGGATCATCATGAAGGTGAAGGTGACGAAGAATGCCCCGGCCGAGACCCGGCCCGGCGCATCGGGTCCGAGCATTTTGAGGAAAGAAGCCACCACGAACGTCCTCGTCCGGGATGGTGAGACGACGGTCATCGGCGGCATTTACGAGACCACCAAATCGGATTCGATCAGCGGGATTCCCTACCTGATGGATATCCCGGTCTTGGGCTGGCTCTTTAAAACAACGACCAAACGGGAGGATGTCTCCGAACTCCTCGTCTTCTTGACCCCCCGAATCATGAAATAACATCGATTCGTTGCTGGTCGTCGGATGAAAAATATCGTATTGCTCGGTTTTATGGGAACAGGGAAGAGCGCCGTCGGGAGACGGCTTGCTGGGGAGTTCCATTATCAGTTTGTCGATACCGATCAAGTCATTGAGGAGAAGACGCAGAAAAAAATAGCGGAGATCTTCTCCGAGCAGGGGGAGCCGGCGTTCCGGCGTCTGGAATCGGAAGTGGTCCTCACCCTGGCCGATCGAACAAAATGTGTGATTTCAACCGGGGGAGGGATCGTTCTGAACCCGGCGAACCTGGAGGTGTTGGGCCGGAATGGCATGTTGGTCCTTCTCCGATCGACCCCCGAGGTGATCTTTAAGCGGGTACAAAAGCGGGTCGGACAGCGGCCGCTGTTAAAGTCGCCCGATCCCTTGTCGGAGATCAAACGGCTGCTGGCCGAACGAGAGCCCTTCTATCAGCGGGCCGACTTCGCCTTAGATACCTCGGAAATGAGTTTGGCGGATGTGGTTAAACAGATCAAGAGAAAGGTTTTAGAGAGTGAAAGTCGAAAAAGTTCATCTTAATTTAGGTGCCAACAGCTACGACATCGTGATCGGAAACGGGGTCCGAAACCGGCTGGGAAGATACCTTCAAGAGCTGTCTCTGGGAGGAAAGGTGGCAATCGTCACCAACCCGGTGGTCGATCGACTCTATGGCGCAGGCGTTCGAAAGAGCCTCCAGGCGGCCCGCTTTTCGCCGACGACGATCCGCGTCCGGGACGGAGAACGGTATAAAACGACCGACGAGGTTGAGCGGATCTATGACCAGCTGGTTCACCACCGATTCGAGCGAAGCTCTACTCTGATCGCCCTGGGCGGCGGGGTCATCGGAGACATGACCGGGTTCGCGGCGGCGACCTTCCTGCGCGGCATCCGTTATGTCCAGGTGCCGACCACCGTGGTGGCGCAGGTCGATGCGAGCATCGGCGGAAAAACCGGCGTCGATCATCCGCGGGGGAAGAATTTAATCGGCGCGTTTCATCAGCCGAAGCTCGTTTGCGTCGACCCCTCAACCCTCGCCTCCCTCCCGAAAAGGGAGTTTATCGCCGGCCTGGCGGAGGTCGTGAAGTACGGGGTGATTCAGGACGCCGGTTTCTTCCGATACCTGGAATCGAACGCCGCGGCGATCCTGAAAATGAATCCGGAGAAGCTCTACTTTTGTATTAAAAAGTCGGCTGCAGCCAAAGCCCGCGTGGTGGCGGCGGATGAGCGGGAATCGGGGCTGAGAAAAATTCTAAATTACGGACACACGCTGGGCCATGCCGTCGAGACGCTGACCGGTTATCGAAGATACAAGCATGGCGAGGCGGTGGCGATCGGGATGGCGTCGGCGGCCAAGCTCTCTTATCTGCTCGGCATGACGACGCTGCCGGTTGTCCAGAGACAGATCGCGCTGCTCAGGGCATTCAACCTCCCGACGGAGTTGCCGAAATTAGACCCCAGCAGTATACTGGAGGTCATGGAAAATGACAAAAAAGTGGCCGGCGGAGAAATCTTTTTCATCTTGCCCGAGAAGATCGGCTCCGTTCGAATCGCGCCGGTCGACCGAAAAGTATTGAAAGCATTTTTGAGCGCATAAATGTTTCGGAGTTTCCCTCTGGATCCATGAGGGACCGAGAAGTCGAGTGAAAGAATATTCTGAGAGGTGGAGTCTACGATGAGGGGAATCCAAATGAGAAGACAAGCGGCTTTGGCCATTTTACTTTATGGGGTCTTGTTTTTTTCGGGATGTGGCGACACCCCGCGCGCTCCATTCGATGCCACGGTGACCGGACCGGATGACGCCGATTTTAAGGTCAATCCTCCCGGGGGCGGCACACAGATCGTTCAAGCGCTCGACTTTCAGGTGCACGATAAAGATGCCACGATGGCGCTGCCGGGGGTAGAGGTGGAAATGTTCGCGGGCGGCGGGGGTATCTTAACCGATCTCGACGGAAACCCATTGGACGCCAATACGCCGTCCTACTTCAAAACCAAGACCGATGCGCGCGGTCTGGCGCGCGCCTCTTTCCTCATTGCCCTTCCGGCTTGTTCTGCGACGGAGGATCTGGTGATCACCGGAACAGTGAGCGCGAGCGCCGGCGGCGGAAGCAAGCTCTGGACGGGAACATTCACCGTCACGAAATGTTCATAACAAAGAGGGGCTCCATGCGAAAATTATTTTATCTTGTCCCAGGGTTTCTTCTTCTCGGTTACTTCACGATCGGCGGCTGCTCCTCTGATTCTTCCGTCACCGATTTTAAACCAACCGGAAATACGACCTTCAGCGCGGCGAGTCTTACGGGCGGCACCGTCAGCGGAAGCGTTCCCGCAACGGTTGTCGCTTCCATTACTCCGTCAAGCGGATTAAGTGCATTGGGTACCGCCACCGTCTCCGTTACAGTGAAAGATGCAGCAGGAGCGGTCGTGGCGGATGGAACGACGGTGACCTTTACGGTGAGCAGCGCCACACTGGGCTCTATTACGCCGACGGCCACCACGGTGTCCGGGATTGCAAATGCCACCTTTACCGCGGGAAACATCGCAGGGACGGAGGGCATCACGGTTAAGGCGGGCACCGTCTCCGCTTCGGCTTCGATCACCATCTTGGGCGCCGATGTCGGCAGCATCCAGTTCGTCTCGGCAACACCGAATGTAATCGGTCTGAAAGGTTCCGGACAGGCAGAAAATTCGGTAGTGACTTTTTCAGTGAATGATGTGAATGGACAGCCGGTGGCAGATGGAACCAGCGTCATCTTTACTCTTTCCGGTCCGCAGGGGGGAGAGGCTTTGAATCCCCTCATCGCATCTACAAGTGGGGGTCTCGCCAAGACAACGCTTCAGAGCGGCACAGTGGCCGGACCTGTTCGGATTGCCGGGAGCACCGTCGTGAGGGGGGTGACGATTTCATCCTCCTCCACGGGTGTATCGATCGGCGGCGGGCTTCCCTCTTATTCTCACTTCTCACTGGTAACGAATCAGCATAACCTTGCTGGGTTGAACTATGTGAATCTGCAGTCGACGATCTCCGCCTTTCTTGCCGATCGATTCGGAAACTTTAACGTCCTCCAGGGAACGTCCGTTTCTTTTTATGCAGAAGGGGGAGCCGTAGACCGGAACAATGTCACAGATGCAACAGGAGCGACAACGGTGACCTTCCGAACGCAAGATCCTCTTCCGGTCCACCCCGTCTCAACGGCGGCGCCGGCGATGGCCACTTTTACCGGCTTAGGAGGAACAGGTAATCCGCTGGACGGTATCTCAACAGTGATTGCCGCGACGAGAGGAGAGGAGTGTTTTACCGATAGCAACGGGAATGGAGTCTATGACGGCCCTGTTGTGGATGCCTTTCCGGCCTCTTGTGATCTGGGAGAACCCTATATTGATGCGAACAATAATGGCCAGTATGATGCGGGAGAGTTTTTTGTAGATGCTAATAGTAATGGAGTCTATGACGGGCCAAATGGGACCTGGGATGGCGATATCATGATTTGGAGAACGGTTCCGATGACCTTCTCAGGCGCGCCGACTCAGATTCTGAATAATGGGAATGCTTTTGTAATAACATCTGGGAACAGCCGTACGTTTACCGCCTGCGTCGCCGATGGCAACGGCAATTCGCTAATGGCGGGAAGCACCATTGCAGTGACCACCAATGGTGTGGGAACGCTTTCCGGCTCAAGTTCATTCACGTTGGCCGATATCATCCTGGGTCCAACCTGTTTTGACTTTATCCTCTCTAGCGCGACCGATCCTGCGACAGTCCCTGCCCCAGGTGCGAAGGCCGCCGTTTTGACGATTACCGTCACCTGGAATGTAACCGGCTATGGTCCTATTGTAGCGACCAAAACGATATCGGGTACGGTCCAGTAGAAGAGGTATTTTCAATTCGTTAATCACAGATTGCGAATGGGAAGGGGGAAGATCGAAAGATCTTCCCCCTTTTTTTTACCGAATAAAGCGCTTGCCTCATTTCCTTCCTTTACCTTAAGACGGGTGGACCTTTCCTTAAATTGAGCCAGATTCTAGTTGATTATAGAGGTCTGGATTGGTCATACTTTGCTTGAATTTTTGGATTGATTTGATATACTCCCTCCATCTCAATTCCGGGAGAAGTTAGCTTGAAGAACCTGGCTCGAAAAATCACCCTGAAGACGATTCCGGTCTATCTTCTCCTGGCCGCCCTGGTTTATCTGGCCAGGCCGAAGCTGAGCTTTTTTGTCTTCGGATTGCCGCTGATTCTTGCGGGAGAGGCGCTCCGTCTTTGGGCGGCGGGGCATCTCAGCAAGAACCGGGAGGTGACCACGACCGGTCCATACGCCTACGTGAAAAATCCGCTCTACCTCGGCACCTTTTTGATTATGGTCGGTTTCTGTTTGCTTGCCAGCCAGTGGATTATCCTGGGGGTCGGTCTTATCGGGTTTTTCTCTTATTATGCGCCCTTCAAAAAGAAGGCGGAGTCGGACCGGCTCCGGAAGATCTTCGGATCGAGCTGGGATGAATACGATCGGAGCGTCCCCGATTATATCCCTCGATGGACCCCTTATGAGAAGCGGGGCCGGCATCCCTGGGAGTGGTCCCGGGTGGTCTCCAACAGCGAGCATCAAACCGCCCTGGTGACGGCGGTGGGGATCATCATCTTATCGATTCGATTCTTTGTTTAAAGGGGATTTCTCATCGAATTGCAGCGGGCCACATTCCATCAGCATGTGAAGGAGACCCTTCGCCAGGGGTATCCCTGGAAGCCCGATGTTTTTCTCTTGATGAAAGATGGAAAGCGGCTGATCGTGAAGGATTATGCCGCAAAGCCGTTCTTCTTTCGGATGTTCGTCGGGGCCCTCTCCAACCGCAGAGAGCGACTAATCTATCAGAAGCTCGGCGGATTGAAGGGCATTCCGCCGTATATCGGTGCGATCGACCGCTACGCCATCGCCGTTGGATATATTCCAGGAAGGAATGCCTCCGAGCTTCAGCCGGGAGAGCTGACCCCTCGGTTTTTTGAAAAGCTGCGCGCCTTGATCGATTCGGTTCATGATCGGGGGATCGTTCTCTGCGATTTGAGGAACATCAAGAATGTCGTCTTAGGGGATGACGGCGAGCCCTATCTAATTGACTTTGCGACCGCCTTTGGACGAGGGGGTCGGTTCAATTTTTTGAAAAACGGAATCTATCGTCTTTTTCATCAGGATGACCTGCTGGGAATTGCCAAATTAAAACACAACCGCGCGCCGCACCTGCTGACCGAAGAAGAACAGCAGGCCTTGGAGAAAGGGGTCTTCCTTCAGAAAGAGGCGATTTTTTTAAAGCAGAAGGGGCGCGCCCTCCTTCGCAAGCTGTTCGGGGGAGTGGCTCCTTCCAGCCGCAAACCGGGGGGAGCATCGACCGGAAAAGATAAAAATTTATTGATCTAACGAGGTCTGGGTGATGGGAAAAATAAAAAGAGCAATCCTGAGTGTCTACGATAAAGAAGGAATCGTCGAGTTTGCCCAAGGGCTGCAGGCGATGGGGGTGGAACTTCTCTCGACCGGGGGAACGTTCAAGCTTCTCAAGGAAAAAGGCGTCGCCGTGAAGGAGGTCTCGGAGCATACCGGATTTCCGGAGATGCTCGACGGCCGGGTGAAGACGCTTCACCCGAAGATCCACGGCGGGATTTTGGGGCGGCGCGACGATCCCCAACACCAAGCTCAAATGAAGGCGCAGGGGATTGAGCCGATCGATCTCGTCGCGGTGAACCTCTACCCCTTCAAGGCGACGATCTCCAAGCCGAACGTCACGCTGGAAGAGGCGATCGAGAACATCGACATCGGCGGGCCGACGATGCTCCGCTCCGCCGCCAAGAACTACCACGATGTCGCCGTAATCATCGACCCCAAGGACTATGCCGCGGTCCTCAATGAAATGAAGCGCTCCGGCGGTGCCCTCTCGGAAGAGAAGCGGTACGATCTCGCCAAGAAGGTCTTCTTCACCACCTCCGATTACGACCGAACGATCTTCTCCTATCTGGAAGGAAGGGTGAAGAAGGGGGAGGCCTTCCCGGACCACCTCGTCCTCCAATTCGAAAAGGTTCAATCGCTCCGTTACGGCGAGAACCCGCATCAGCAGGCGGCCTTTTACCGAGAGCTCCAACGGACCGAAGGGGGTGTTGCCGCCGCGAAACAGATCTGGGGGAAGGAGATGTCATACAACAACTTCCTCGACACCCACTCCGCCTTCGAGCTGGTCAAAGAGTTCAAAGAGCCGGCCGCCGTCATCATCAAGCATAATAATCCTTGCGGTGTTGCGACCGGCGCATCGCTCGTCGAAGCATACAAGAAGGCGAAGGCGACCGACCCGGTCTCGGCCTTCGGCGGGGTGGCCGCCTTCAATCGGCCGCTCGATGCCGAGACGGCGCAGGAGATCACCTCCACCTTTATGGAAGTGATCATCGCCCCGACGATCGCACCTGAGGCGCTCCCGATTCTACAAAAGAAGAAAGACCTGCGTGTCTTGGAGGCGGGAAGTGGCTCGATTGCATCTTCGAACGCCGGCCGGCTCGATTTCCGCCGGATCGGCGGGGGATTGCTGGTCCAAGAGATCGACAGCGCGATGATCGACGATCCGAAGGCGTTGAAGGTCGTCAGCCGCCGACCGCCGACCCCGGAAGAGCTCTCGGCGATGCTCTTCGCCTGGCGGGTCTGCAAACATGTGAAGTCCAACGCGATCATCTTCGCAAAACCGGGACAGACGGTCGGCATCGGCGCCGGTCAGATGAGCCGGGTCGACTCGGTAAAGCTCGCGACGATGAAGGCGCAGATGCCGACCGCCGGCTGCGTGATGGCCTCCGATGCCTTCTTCCCCTTCCGCGACGGGGTCGATGCCGCAGCCCAGGCCGGGATTACCGCGGTGATTCAGCCGGGGGGGTCGATCCGGGATCAGGAGATCGTCCAGGCGGCCGACGAGCACGACATAGCGATGGTCTTGACCGGCTTCAGACACTTCCGACATTAATCGCTCTCATCCATTTTAGGACGAACGCAAAATGAATGTTCTTGTGATCGGAGGCGGAGGGCGGGAGCATGCGCTCGTTTGGAAGATCGCACAGAGCCCGCGCGTTCGCAAGCTCTATTGCGCGCCGGGAAATCCGGGGATCGCGGCGCAGGCCGAGATCGTCCCGGTCGCCGTCGACGAGGTCGAAAAGCTCCTCGCTTTTGCCAAGGAGAAACCGATCGATCTCACCGTCGTCGGGCCGGAGCTGCCGCTGTCGCATGGCATCGTCGATCGGTTCGAGGCGCACGGGCTTCGGATCTTCGGGCCGCACCGCGCCGCCGCCGAAATCGAGACAAGCAAGGTCTTCTCCAAAAAATTAATGCAAAAATATCAGATCCCAACCGCCGCGGCGGAGGTGGTCACTCTGGATGAAGCCTACGCTCGGATCACTTCGATTCCGATGCCGGTTGTTTTAAAGGTCGAGGGGCTGGCCGCCGGTAAGGGGGTGGTGATCGCCCGCGACTTGAAAGAGGCGAAAGAAGGGCTCGACGGCTTCCGGTCGATGGGAGAGGCGGCCAATCGAATTATTCTGGAGCGGTATCTCAAAGGGATCGAGGCGACCTTCTTCGTGATCACCGACGGCATCCGCGCCCTGCCGCTCGCCTCCGCGCAAGATCACAAGCGAATCTATGATGGCGACCAGGGACCGAACACCGGCGGGATGGGGGCGATCTCGCCGACGCCGAGAATCACTCCCGAGATTGAAGCGCAAGTGATGGAGCGGATCATTTATCCGACGCTGCGCGGCTTGGCGGCGGAGGGAACGCCCTATCGCGGGGTTCTCTATGCCGGGCTGATGCTTACGTCGCTCGGTCCTCATGTTTTAGAATTCAATGCCCGTTGGGGCGACCCGGAAACGCAAGCGGTTCTCCCTCGTTTGAAAACCGATTGGGTCGATGTGATGGAGGCGGCGCTCGATCATCGCCTCGACCAGATGAAGCTGGAATGGCGAGAAGAGGCAGCGGTCTGTATCGTCCTCGCCTCCGAAGGCTATCCCGGCCCCTACCAAAAAGGGGAAGTGATCTCCGGCCTTGACCGAATCGATCTATCCGATATCGTCGCCGATGTCGTCGTCTTCCACGCCGGAACCGCGCGGCGCGGGGAGGAGTGGATCACCCAAGGAGGGCGGGTGTTGGGTGTGACCGCGCTCGGCAAGACGGTTCCGGAGGCGCGCCGCCGCGCCTATCAGGCGGTCGATTGCATTTCCTTTCGGGGGATGCAATATCGGAAGGATATTGGGGCATCGGCGGAGTAGCCAGAAATGTCCAGGGCCCGCCCGACCTTGTGATTGAAATTGTCGCTGAATCGACTCGGAAGATCGACGAGGTGATTAAGCGGAAGCTTTATGAGCAATATAGCGTCTCAGAATATCGGGTCGTTGACCCGGAGCTGGAGACGGTGAAGGTTTATCGGATGACCGATCAAGGTTGTCTACGCACCGCCGAGCTCTCCCGAGAGACGAATGATGTCCTCTCCACCTCCCTCCTTCCCGAACTTCAAATTTCTCTCAGCCACATCTTCGAGTAATTTCCAGCAACACACCCGCCGTGCCGAGCCCTACTGACCGGGTATGCAAGCGCGAACTTTAAATCGAGCCTTTCGATTTACCCCCTTTATTAAATATTTAGAATATTGTCGTATTAGTAAGCTTACTGGTCTCACTTGGATGCAGTTTTTATCTATGGCGCGCAGCTAGAAATGTGTCAGAAAAATTATTCTGGACAATTATTATCTTTGTTCCAATTCTCGGTCCCGTTTTTTTCGCCGGCTTTTTTAATCCACCCCCCATGCAACCTCCCAAGCTGAGGGCAGGTGAAAATAGATATCCTTCATCAGGAGGTACGTCATCGGGTGGCTGCGGGGGTGGCCCGTCCTCTTGTTCTTGATTCATTCCTACTTCTGTCCATGGTCATTTAAAAACGTCTAGAAAACTTTGTAGAAGAAGGGTCAGGTCTTTGATCTTGGCATTTTTCACTGGAGGAGCATTAAATAAGCCTCATGGCCAGACCCTTGAGTATCGAATATGACGGAGCCCTCTACCACATCACCACCCGAGGGAACGACAAAAAAGCCATCCTTACAGAGTAAAGAAGACCGGGAGCTCTTTTTAGACGCATTCTATACAAGATCAACCGGCGATATTACTGGCTGTGCCAGGCCTATTGTCTAATAGAAATGTCAAAAGATAAGATCTGACCCCTTCTTGTGTGACCGACCTTCCACGCCGTTGAGGACTCTTATTTCGCGGGCAACGAGGCCCACAGCTCCGAGAACCCGTTCCACAAAATCTGAATGCCGATGCAGATGAGGATGAAGGCAAAGAGGCGGGAGAGCGCTTCAGAGCCGGTCTGCCCCAGCCGGTTTTCGATCCGGTCCGCATATCGGTAGCAGAGATAGATGGCGCCCGATACGAGACCGCTCGCCGCCAGGGCTCCCAGCATGACCGGAACTTTCTTCGGCAGAATGGCGCCCAACGCAATCGCCACCGAAATTGTCCCGGGTCCGGTGGTGACCGGCATCGTCAGCGGATAAAACGCCACACGGGCCCAATCGCCCGAACCGCCGCCGACGTCCAGGCCGGCGTCGCTGCCCGATCGGGTTTCATTCAGAAGACGCCAGCCGGAGGAGGCGAGCACGATACCGCCGGCCACCCGAAGCACCGGCAACGAGATATCAAAAAAATGGAGAATCACCGTTCCGACATAGTAGGCCACGTTCACGACCAAGAATGCGTATACCGCAATCCGTCCGGCGAGGAGGGTCCGCTCTGCCCGACTCGCCCGTCGGGTCATGGCAAGAAAAAGCAACGCCATGCCCGGGGGATTGACCACGGGAAAAAGGGCTGCAAACACGTGGCCGAAGCTCTGTAGAAAAACCGTCACCTGCCCTCCTCCATGCCTTCACGAACCCTGTCTTCTCGGCCGGAAGGGCCTACCCGATCTGGGTCAGGAACGGCCCCCTCCGGACAGACGACGACGTAAGCATTCGGCTTGGGGCAGCCCGTTATCTTCCTCTCCTTCGCCGGGGCTTTCTTTATGGAGTGGTTTGCCTCGGTGAAACTATCTTCCATTTTTGCTTAGTCCGTCTGATCTGGTCTGTAAGAGCCGTTGCATCGCGAGGGGAACGATTCTCTTAAAATTGATTTAAAATTTTTGAGCCGAAGGGACGGCGAGTGCTCTGACAGAGGGATTGCTCCAGCCGATCCGGGCCGAAGCGTGACAGGCCATGATTGCGGGCGGGCGAACCCTCGGCTACAACTTCAACGATCATTTTCAATTAAACGGTGTCATCAGCAGGAGCTCACGGAGCGACGATGTTTCGACCAAGACGGAAAACGACCTGAGCTACAACACCGCCGTCGCCGTTCTGTTCGAGATCAACCGCCCGTTCGGATGACGGGCCAATTACAATAAGGTATGGATCGATATCGACGAGGCGTCGCATCTCCCGGATTTCAACACCTGGAGGTTGGATGTCATTTCCTGGATGCTGTAAGAGTATCTCTTTCCACAAGTAGAACGATATGAACGTTTACGAATCTGCGTCGTGAGAGGCGTACCCATGCTGGTCGCGTTCTCTGCCCCTCGGGAGGGGGAAGAAGGAAACGCCTTCCATCCGAGGAATTCTTCGATCGGAGTGGGTTTGCCCTTGTTTTATCCGCTCGCCAACCGCGCCCTCACAGGCGGGGAGCGCGCCTGCGGTGCAGATCCAAAAAAGGAGAAAGAGATGAAGAAGAATAGGAACATTTGTACCGGTCTGGTCTCGTGGCTGCTCGCGGCATCGCTCCTGGCGACCTCGTGCGCATCGACAAAGCTGACGTCCGTCTGGAAGGATCCCGACTATGAAAATACGCCCCGAAAGATTCTGGTTCTGGGGATGCTCCAAAAGCCGGCGAACCGGCGGCTCATTGAAGACACTTTCGTTCAACAGTTGAAGGCGGGCGGGGTTGACGCCGTGGCGGGCTATACGATTTTGCCTGGTGAAGAACTGGCCGAAAAAGAGGTGATTGCCGCGCAGCTCAAAGAAGTGGGCGCCGACGTCCTTTTCTTGACGAGGGTGGTCGATAGGCGCACCGACCTGAATTATGTTCCTGCAGCGGGACACCACAGCCCGGGATACCCCGCATACTACAATTCCTGGGGCGGTTATTACAGCCGAGGCTACGACACGATCTACCAACCGGCTTACATGACGGAGGACGAATATGCCATTGCGGAAGCGAACCTCTACGACGTCGCCACGGACAAGCTCATCTGGTCCGCGGCCAGCGAGACCCTGATCCGGAGCGATCATCGGGACCTGATCGAGAACTATGTGTCCGTGATTATGAAATCTCTCCGGAAGCAGCAGGTGATTCGCTAAGCGTGCGCCCAGAATCTGATGGCGTAACGAAGCGTTTTGGGAGATGCCTGAGTATGCTTCAAGCGAGGGCAGAAGAACCTTTGCTCGTTCCCATTGAAGGAGCGCGACTTCAAAATCTCCGGAGTCAAAGAATTGCCTCCCTAAGGTACAGGCGATCTCAGCCTTCTCCTGGTACTGTGTCGTCAAGCTGGAGAGGACCGGTTGGAAAGAGAGGTTCAAATGCAGTTGTCAACAAGTGGGAGATTCGTGTTAATGAATGATTCTTTCCGTCCTGAACTCGACCCTCCTTTGGAAGAATATTTAATCCCACAGAGGTAAGATCGGTTCGAGTCCTATCTGGGGTCTTGGAGAATGATTTGTAACGCTCAGAATGCACATTGAGATTCTGTTGTAAAAACAAAAAGGAGAGGGGCCGTCGGAGACAATCCGACGGCCCCTCTCGAAGCCCTTTCGTTAACACGTGTCGAACTTTTTGCCTAGATACCCTTCTTCGGGAGGTACCTCATCCGGATCCGGTGGCTGCGGGGGTGGTTCGTCCTCTTGTTCTTGATGTGGTTCTATTCCTCTCCGACGTTTCTGATGATTATTCGTGACAACGAGTTTTTGGATAAGCTTATTTTTTCGTAATCAGCGGCTTCTTCTCCCCCTCCATTCCTATTACCTTAAACAAAGGATAAAGAAACGCCCGTTTGATTAATGGCCGGCTGTTGCTGAACAGCAGCGCATAAGCGCCCGTCAGAAAAGCAATCACAATCAGAAACAGCGCGCCAGCCAGAAGATAATCCCCGAGCACCCATTGATCAGGCTCAACTGGCCGACCGGCCGCCTGCGCAAGTCCGAGTATTCCGAAAAGTAGAAAGCTCGTGCTCAGGAAGAAAGTTTTCAAAAAACGCATCTGATACATTGCAATTCCTCCTCACTTAAAAATCCAAATCAAAAGCCGCTCGCCCGTTCATACCCGCTCTCTTCGTCTTCCTCAAAATCGAGGGGATGGAGAAAGTCCCGGACGGAGACCATCCCGATCACCTTTCCTCTTCGGGTTACCACCAGGTGGCGGATCTTCTTCCGCTCCATGATGTCGTTCGCATCGAGGACCGACCGGTCGGCGTCGATCGTGATCAGCGGCGAGGTCATCACTTTCTGAACTGCCATGGTGGCCGGATCGAGTCCCTTCGCCACCACCTTCCGGATGATATCGACTTCCGTAATAATTCCGATATAGGTTCCATCTTCTGCGACGAGAAGGCTTCCGATCCGGTTCGCCGCCATTGCTTCCGCCGCATTCCGGACGCTCTGCTCTGATTCGATGGAATGAATCTTTCCCGAGACTAACTTTTCTATCGTCGGTAACATAAGCAATACCTCTCCCTGGATTATCCTGTTTCGTTCAATACCTAACCTGGGAATCAGCAAGATCAATGCCAATGGGAGATAAGCCAATAGAGTGGAGGTGAGAGATCGGAGCGAAGGAAGATCTAATGATCCGAAACGGAGTGAGCAAAGAAGGGACGGTATTCTATGAAGGAGTAGTATAAAAATTTTACATCGTTAATGATAAATGATGGAGGATGAGCGGCTCTGCTTGAGGCGATCTCAATAAAAACATGTAGGAGCTGAGTCGGAAGGAGCTGCCGATTCCGACCGAGTTATCATCATATTACTCCTCCACTTTCGGCATTCAAAGCCAGGGGTTATCCAACCCGTCTCCGCTAATAATAAGGGCCTCCCTTAGCCGCCGGTTCCCTTGACACCCTTCTTAAAGCTATGTTAACTTGGCGTATTCATTTACGAGGGGATGCGATGACGGAAAAAGGTTCTGTTCTCATTTTGATGGGGAGCGATTCGGATTGGGAAGTCATGCAGGAGGCGGCCAAAATCTTGAAGGAATTCGAGGTGCCGTATGAGATGACCCTCTCTTCCGCCCACCGCTCTCCCGAGCGAACGAAAAGGCTGATCCACGAAGCCGAAACGCGCGGGGTCGATGTGATCATCGCCGGGGCGGGGGGCGCGGCCCATCTGGCCGGGGTGATCGCGGCAGAGACGATTCTTCCCGTGATCGGCGTTCCGATCAGCTCTTCCCCGTTGAATGGTCTGGACTCCCTACTCTCCACCGTCCAGATGCCGAGCGGCATTCCGGTTGCGACGGTGGCAATCGGCAAGGCCGGCGCCAAAAACGCCGGGATTCTGGCGACGCAGATTCTCGCGCGCCGCTCCTCCGATCTCGCCAAGCGCCTTCTCTCTTACAAGAAGTCCCTTGCTGAAGAAGTCGAAGCCAAGGGGAAACGGTTTCATGAGAAAGGTCATCCCGGTTGATCCGAACCATCCGGAGCGGCGGGTCCTTCAAGAAATTGCCGCGCTGATCCATAAGGGGGGGGTGGTTGCCATTCCGACAGACACCTTCTACGGACTTGCCGCCGACCCCTTCGACGCCGATGCCGTCCGCCGCCTCTTTACGATCAAGGGGAGGGCCTACTCCAAACCGATCCTCCTCCTCATCGCCGATCGGGCGATGCTCTCCCCTTTGATTGAAGAGATCCCTCCGATCGCGGAGAAACTCATCGACGCTTTTTGGCCCGGTCCCCTTACGCTCGTTTTTCAGGCGTCGAAGCGCTTATCCCCTTTATTAACCGGCGGGAGCGGAAAGATCGGCGTTCGTCTGCCAAGCGCACCCCTTCCGCTTCAACTGATCCAAACGGTCGGTATCCCGATTACCGCCACGAGCGCCAATCGCTCCGGCGACGCGTCGCCGGCGTCGGCGCAAGAGGTCGAGCAGACCCTCGGTGAATCAGTCGACGCGATTCTAGACGGCGGCCCCTGCACCCCCCTTCCATCGACCGTGTTGGACGTCACCGTCACCCCGCCGCGGATCGTGCGCGAAGGGCGTGTTTCCGCGGCGCAGCTCGCCGCCATAATCGAATAAGTTCGGATAAGGACAGAGATGCGTTATTTCTTAGACCGGGTCAATCTCACCACCAAGCTCGTTTTGATGATGATCCTCCTGACCCTCCTATCGCTGGCGGTCTCCTACATTTACAACGTCCGGAGCGAGAATGAGTTTATTCGAAAGGTGGAGGAGAATATCGGAGATCTTTCCACGGCGATCAAGATCAGCGTGGAGGAGTTGACCAGCACGGAGCGGAGCGACGAGGCGCGCCTGGCCGATTACGTCGGCCGCCTGAAGAACAAAGGGGTCAAGGAGATCTCGATTATCAGCAACGAGCAGGAGGTGATCGCCAGCTCCAACCCGAAGCGGGTCGGGTCGAAGATCATTACAAAGGTCGATCCGAAACATAAAGACCTCTTCATCACGGCGAAGGTCGGGGATGAGCAGGACAGCACCGGACCGCACCGGGAGTACAACCTGCTGGTGCCGATCGTCGTCGACGGCGAGCGGATGGGCTTCGTCCATGTCGACATGCGGCTCGAAGATTATGGTCAGTTTTTGAAAGACAACCACGAGCGCCGGCTGATCACCACCCTTTTCATCTTCATGGTCGGCATCGGTCTTTCGATTTTTCTCTCGATCAAATATACCCAGCCGATCGCGGAGGTGGTTCAGGCGGCCAAGAAGGTCGCTTCGGGAGACCTCTCCCAAACCCTTCCCGCGCAGCGCCGCGACGAGATCGGCGACTTGACGCGGAGTTTTAACGAGATGGTCGATAAGCTTCGCCGGCAGAGAGAGTTGGAGGAGCGGCTTCGGCATGCGGAGCAGCTCTCCGTCTTGGGCCAGATGGCCTCCAGCATTGCCCATGAAATCCGGAATCCGCTGAACCTCATCAACTTGAGCATCGATCATCTCAAATCGCAATTCCCGGATTGGAATACCCTCAAGCAAAAAGAGGCGGAGGAGATTATCTCGAACGTGAAGGTGGAAATCTACCGGCTCAATCACATGATCGAGAACTTTCTCAAATATGGGAAGCCGCTTCGATTGAGTTACGCCGAGGTCGACCTCGAAACCCTCCTTCAAGAGGTGCTCGGATTGGCCCAACATAAGGCCGGCGAGCAGAGAGTCGAAATCGTTGTCGGCGAGGTCGCCGTCCTTCCGAAGATCGACGGCGATCCAGAGCTCTTGAAAACATGTTTAATCAATGTCATCCTGAATGCGATCCAAGCGATGCCCCAGGGGGGGAAGCTGGAGATTCAAATCCACAGGGTGCCGTCCGAAGCGGGGGAGAAGGAGGAGCCGGCCGTCTCCGAACAGGTTGAATTGACCTTTCGCGACAATGGGGCGGGGATCAGTGAGGAGGACTTGAGGAAGATCTTCGAGCCTTATTTTACGACGAAGAAGTTGGGGATCGGACTCGGCTTGGCCATGACCCAGAGAATCGTGGAGGAGCATGGCGGCAGCATCCTGGTTCAAAGTCAACTTCAACAGGGGACCATCGTCACCATGAAACTGCCGGTCCGAAGGAGGTCTATTTGAGAAAGGGGCAGATCCTCGTTATCGATGACGAGAAGTCGCAACGGGATATTCTCAAGGTCATTCTCAAGTCGGAGGGATACGGCGTTCAGACCGCCGGGAGCACGACCGAGGCGCTGAAGTTATTTGAAGACGAGTCGTTCGATCTGGTCCTCAGCGATTTGAAAATGCCCGACAACGATGGCCTCTTCATCCTCGATCGTCTCTTCAAGATCAATGCCGGCGCCTGTGTGATCATCATGACGGCGCATGGGACGATCGACTCGGCCGTCGAGGCGATTAAGAAGGGGGCGTTTGATTATCTGACGAAGCCGCTCGACCGGGAGGAGCTCCTCATTTCGGTGGCGCGGGCTTTTGAAAAGATGAACCTGGTCACCCAAAACAAGCTCTTGAAAGAGCAGCTCTCCGAGCGGTTCGGCCTCTCGAACATCATCGGCAACCATATCAAGATGCAGGATATTTTTAAAACGATCTTGAAGATTGCCAACAGCACGGCGACGGTCTTGGTGTTGGGAGAGAGTGGCACCGGCAAAGAGCTGATCGCGCGGGCGATCCACTACAACAGCCTTCGAAAAGATCGGCCGTTTCTCGCCATCAACTGCGCCGCGATTCCCGACACCCTCATTGAGAGCGAGCTCTTCGGCTACGAGAAGGGGGCGTTCACCGGGGCGACCGGCCGGGGCATCGGGCTCTTCGAGGCGGCCGACGGCGGAACCTTGTTTCTCGATGAGGTCGGGGACCTCTCTCTGACGATGCAGGCGAAGATCCTCCGGACGATTCAGCAGCGCGAGGTCCGCCGCGTCGGCGGGAGAGAAGAGATCAAGATCGATGTCCGGGTGATCGCCGCCACGAACAAGAATCTGAAGATGGAGATTCAAGAGGGGAATTTCAGGGAAGATCTCTTTTACCGGCTCAATGTCATCTCGATTCGCCTTCCGTCGCTCGCCGAGCGCGCCACCGACATTCCCGCACTGACCCATCATTTTTTAGAGAAATACAACCAGCGCTCGGACAAGAAGATCCGGGGAATCGCCCGCCCGGCGCTTCGCCTTCTTCTCGATTACAGCTGGCCGGGGAATGTCCGGGAGCTCGAGTCGACCATCGAGCGGGCGGTTCTCCTCTGTGAGGGAGAGACGCTCGAGCCGGAAGATCTTCCGCAGGAGGTCCGGTTGAAAACCTTTGCGAACGATCGGATCCCTTTCGACATTCCGCCCCAAGGATTTTCTCTCGAAGATTTTGAAAAGGAATTGCTGATCAAGGCGATGGAGAAGAGCGGCGGGGTCATTGCAAAGGCGGCGAAGCTCCTCGGAATCAGCTATCGGACACTGCAGTATCGGCTTGAGAAGTTTAATCTCCGAAAAGAGGAAGAATCTGTTCCAAAAGGGATACCTCCCGCACCAAAAGGGAAATAAAACTCGCGGCGCTTTTGGAATCCTTCGCGATAATTTGCATAAGTATAATGAAATCATTCCCTTTGCTTTTGATCCACGGTTGGCATAGGGATTGCTCAAATTCAGGTTGTGAGCACGTTTAGATTAGATCCATTCATCATTTATTTGAGCAGGAGGTTTTAAAATGCGTAAATCAATCTCTTTCATTCTCTCGTTGTTGTGTGTCGGCGCTTTCACCGCCGCAACGGTGACGGCGGAAGAGGCCGCGGGCGGAAAGATGGCGACGGAAAAGCCGGCCGGCGAGATGAAGTCGGGTGACATGAAGGCGATGCCGGCCGCCAAAAAGGGGAAATTGACCAGCATCAAGGGAGAGGTCACTGAGGTGGATCCGGCAGGGAATAATCTAAAGATCAAAGACAAGGACAAAGAGGTCACGATGAATGTGACCGACAAGACGGTCATTACGGCCGGTAAGATTAAGAAATCGCTTGCCGATCTGAAGGCGGGGGACAAAGTCGTCGCCAAGGCGACGGAGGAAGATGGGAAAATGGTCGCGCGCTCCATCCGGATGGCATCGGCCGGCAAGGCGAGCACCACCGGAAAAAAATAAGCCGCATCGAAGCAGTCCGTTCATCTACAACGAAAAAGAGGATGGGTCTTTGTCGACCCCTCCTCTTTTTTATTCTTTAGAAAAAAACGATTATTCGGACGGGGAGGTTGGCTTCGGTTTGGGGGCCGCTTCCTTCGGGGCGCTTCCGCTGGTGCCGTTGGAGGTCGATTTTTCCTCTCCCTTTGCCTTTGCCGCCGGTGCGGCGTCGCCGTCCTTTTTCTCCCCTTTTCTGGCATAGTCGGTGACGTACCATCCGTTCCCCTTGAAGAGGAGACCGGAGGGGGAGGAGATCACTTTATGAACCGGTCCCCCACATTCGGTGCAGGCCGCCAAAGGGGGATCGGCGATCCGTTGCAGCATTTCAATCCGCTTTTTACACTTCTCACATTCGTACTCATAAATTGGCAAACCAGATACCTCCTTCTTACCGAGAGAGCTTCGACACTGCGCTCTTAATCTTTTTAAGGCCTTCGTTGATGACCTCTTTCGAAACCGCGTAGGAGAGTCGCAGGTATCCGTCGGCGCCAAAGGCTTCTCCAGGGATCGTCGAGACCCCTCCTTCTTCAAGCAGGAAGGAGGCCAGATCGCTCGAGCGATCGATCTGATATCCCTTATACCGGGTGCCAAGCAGTCCCTTGATATTCGGGAAGACATAAAAGCTTCCGGCGGGACGGGGACAGCGGACGCCGGAGATCGCATTGAGCTGATCGACCATCAACAGTCGCCTTTGATTGAACTCTTCGACCATCGTGTTAATAAAAGTCACCCCTCCCGTCAGCGCCGCCACCGCCGCCTTTTGAGAGATAGAGGTTGGGTTGGAGGTGCTCTGGCTCTGAACGGTTCCCATGGCGTCGATGATCTCCTTGGGACCGGCCGCGTATCCGATCCGCCATCCGGTCATCGCATAGGCTTTCGAGATGCCATTGACGACAACGGTTTTTTTCTTCAACTCCGGCCCCAACGAGGCGATGCTGGTGTGTGCTGCGCCGTCATAGAGAAATTTCTCGTAAATCTCGTCCGAGACAATCCAAACAGATGCACCGGTCAGAACTTCGGCCAACCCCTCGAGCTGTTTTGCGGCATAGGCCGATCCGGTTGGATTGGACGGATAATTCAGAATGACCGCCTTGGTTCTCGGCGTGATCGCCCGCTTGAGCTGCTCCGGGGTCATCAAGAATTGATCTGCCTCCCGCGTCTGAACGATGACCGGGGTTGCATCGTTCAGCAAAACCTGATCGGGGTAGGAGACCCAATACGGGGCGGGGATAATGACCTCATCTCCCTGCTCAAAGAGCACCTGCGCAATATTGTAAAGTGTATGTTTTGCCCCACAAGAGATAATAATTTCTTTTTTCTCATAGTCAAGGCGGTTCTCCGACTTTAACTTTTTAGAGACCGCCTCCTTGAGCTCCTCGATTCCGGAGGGAGGGGTGTATTTGGTGAAACCATCTCGGATGGCGCGGATCGCCGCTTCCGCGGCGACCTCGGGGGTATTGAAGTCGGGCTCTCCGAGTCCAAAGTCGGTGATCGGAATCCCTTTGGCCAACATTGCCTTTGCTTTGGCCGCCATCGCCATCGTAGGGGAGGGTTTGATCTGATCAATGCGTCGGGCAAACTTCATTTTTTTCCTGTTGGAAACTTCTCCAAGAGTTTTTGAGAGACCCCTTTGGGGACGAAGTCGGAGACATCGCCTCCATAACTTGCGACCTCTTTGATTAACGTCGATGTGATATAAGAGTGTTCCTCGCTCGGCATGAGGAAGACCGTCTCAATGTTCGGGTCGAGCTTTCGGTTCATCATCGCCATCTGAAATTCAAATTCAAAATCGGAGATCGCCCGGACCCCCCTTACAATCGCGGTGGCCCCTTTTTCGCGCAGGTAATGGGTGAGGAGGCCCTGAAACGGCTCGATGGCGAGGTCGGACAACCCTTCGGTTGCCGTTCGGATCATCCTGAGACGTTCTTCAAGGGTAAAAAGGGGCGCTTTCTTCGGATTGGGAGCCACCGCAACCAGCACGCTCGGGAAGATCCGTGAGACCCGTCGGATGATATCGATGTGCCCATTTGTGATTGGATCGAATGTCCCGGGATAGACGGCGAGTTTAAGTTTTTCAGCTTTTGCCATAAAAAGAGAGGATCGTTTCACCGTACTTGTACTTCTTCAGAAAGTGCAGCCGACCGAATGCTTCGGAGAAGACCTTCTTATGGAAGTGTTGGACAATGACCCATCCGTTGTCGGCTATCATATCACCCTCTCCCAGCAATGGCAACGTTTTTTCAATCTCTTCGCCCTCATAAGGGGGATCGACAAAAACAAAATCGAAGGGGCGCGCGGCCTCTTTTTTCCGTAGAAATTGAACGGCCTCCATACATAAGATTCTGAAATGATCATCAAAGGAGGCGATGGAAAGATTCTTCTTGAGATATTGGATGTGCCGCTTGCTCTTCTCGATGAACGTCACCTCGCCGGCGCCCCGGCTCAGCGCCTCGATGCCGACCGACCCGATGCCTGCATAAAGATCGAGAAAGGAGGCTTCCTGGATTCGGTCGGATAAAATGTTAAAGAGCGCCTGTTTCACCTTGTTGGAGGTCGGGCGCACATCCAAGCCGGGTGGCGCGTAGAGCTTTCTTCCCTTTAAAGCACCGGAGACGATTCGCATCGGTTATCTATGGTTGAAATTTGTAAGAAAGCGCGTAGAATAATAAATTGCTTCTTTTGACTTTCATTTTAAGTTTAACTATAATACCACGCTCGGAGGACCTTATGAAGTCCCTGATCTTTCTTTTATTTACCCTCGTTGTCGCATGTACTTCCTTATCCCCCTCCTTGTCGCCTCTGGATCATTCGAACGCACCTGATGGCTCGGAAACGATCCAGGTTGTGGTGAAGCCGGTCGTGACCAGCGGGATTCGATCGGAAGACGAACAAAAATGGGGGGTCGATCTCTCTTCTTACTTTACCGCCTTTGAAGTTCGGATTATTAATCGAACCAATACGGAGATCACATTCGATCCCGGATCGGCCCGTCTCGCCAGCGTAGACCAAAAGAGTTTCTCCCTGAATGAAAAAGAGGCAATTCAATATTATATGAATAGCAGCGGAGAGCCGGTCGTCACCCTGATTCCAAAATCGAGCGCCATTATCGAAGATGAAACAAAGAAGATCCGGGCGGCGAGGGTCAGAGGGGGCGAGATTGAATCGGGAGGCAAAAAAGAAGGGCTCATCTTCTTTAAGAAGGTGAGCCCTAAAAAATGTAAAGAGGTGACACTCGAGCTGGATGTGGCCGTCCGAGAAAGTGGCGAGAAAAAAAGCTTCTCGTTTCCATTCTCCTGTGACGGGACAAGCTAATTCTGAAAGAAGGCGTTCACTGGAGTGATTCCCTAGATCTCTTCGCCGTCCGCTGCCGTCGCCACCGGTTCCAAGAAAGGGGCGCTCTTTTTCTGATTATCAATGATCGTTTTATCCATCAAAGCGCCGCAGTTAATACACTTCCAAGCGTGGAAAACGATGAAGAAGTCAGAGAGTCGCTCTAAATACATTAAACCGTCACATTTGGGACACTTCATTGGCCGCTCCTGAATTAGGGGTGTAATTATTCTAGATTAGCAATTGACATGCCACTGAAGTTAAAATGTTCTATGCTACTGAAATAACTATTAAATAAAATAAAACATCGATTGGAAATAGTCTTATTTTTTCTAGATTGTGACAAAATTTGTCACCTCGTTGGGTAAGAATCTACCGAAAAATTCTAGAGGTCTGGATGGTCAAAATCAAAGATTGGCCGACGGGCGAGAGACCCCGGGAGCGACTCATCAAAGAGGGTCCCCATGTCCTCTCCGACGCGCAGCTCCTGGCGATTCTTCTCCGGACAGGCTCCGACCGGACCAATGTGGTCCAGCTGGCGATAGAGCTTCTCGATCAATTCCGGGAATTGCAGAACTTTGCTAATTTAAGTATAAAGGAGCTTTGTTCGATCCGAGGCATCGGTCCTGCCAAGGCGGCACAGTTGAAAGCGGCATTTGAACTCGGCAGAAGGGCCCTCGCACCGCCGGCCGCCCAAAAAATAAAAATCAACTCCAGTCAAGATATCTTCCGCCATTTTTCAGGATTTTTTCAGAATGTAAAAAAAGAAATATTCAAAATTGTTCTGCTCGATCAAAAGAACAAAGTCATCCGAGATGTGGTGGTTTCCGAGGGGAGCTTGACGCTGACCGTCGTTCATCCGAGAGAGGTATTTAACCCCGCCGTCCGTGACTCCGCGGCGTCGGTGATCTTTTTACACAATCATCCAAGTGGTGATCCGGCTCCGAGTCAGGAGGACAAGGAGCTAACGAAGCGTCTGGTTTCGGCCGGTGATCTGATGGGAATTCATGTATTAGACCATGTGATCATCGGAGATTCACGTTACTTCAGCTTTTCGGACGCGGGATATATCCGCACTCCCCCTTCGAGGGTTGCCGTTTTACAAAAAGAGCACTAAAATAAATTATTTAAATTGACGCAAGGGGGTCTATGAATCCACTGCTCATCTTATGGCTGCTGGTTCTCTCAATTACACTCATCCTATCGGTTATTTTTTATATGGCCGAGAACTACTCGCACATTATCGGTAACTTCTATTTCTTGATCGGGGCATTTTTCGGCTCCTACTTTCTTTACATGTTCGTCAATTGGCTCATTAAGAAAAAGCGGAAGAAGCCGACCACCTAGCATTCATGATTACGAAAGAACTCCTCATCGAACAACTTGAAGCGTCGGCGCTCCTGCTGGAGTTGCAGGGGGAAAATCCCTTTAAATGCCGCGCTTACCTGAACGCCGCCCGCGCGATTGCAGAGATGGAAACCGACCTGAATGAAGCGATTAAGGATCGATCTCTGTTGGAGCGCAAAGGGATCGGCAAAGCGATGTTTGAGAAAATCTCGGAGGCCGCCGCCACCGGCCGGCTCGGCGCTTATGACGAGCTGAAGGCGACGACCCCCCCCGGCCTTCTGGAAATGTTGAAGATCAAAGGGCTCGGTACGAAGCGGGTTCGGACCATTTACGAAAAGCTCGGCATCAAAGATCTCGTCGATTTGGAATATGCCTGCATTGAAAACCGTCTGGCCGACCTGACCGGATTTGGAAAAAAAATTCAAGAGAAAACGTTGCAAGAGATCGCCTCTCTGAAGAAGCGGATCGGATTTTATCACGTTCATGTCGCGCGCCGAGCGGGGGAAGCGCTGTTGGAGAAGGTGAAGGGGAACCCCTCGGTGATTCGCGCCGCGCTGGGGGGGAGTCTCCGGAGGAGAAATGAAATCGTCCAGGACATCGACCTGATCGTCAGCGGCGATTCTCCCTCCGAGTTGATTTCTTTTTTCTGCGCCTTGCCGGAGGTGGAGCGGGAAGTCGCGCGGTCGGAAGAGCGGGCGAGGGTGACCTTAAAGTCGGGGATCCAGGCCGACCTCCATGCGACGACGGACGATCGGTTCCCTCATGTCTTGCACCACTGCACAGGGAGCAAAGAGTATCACGCCGCGCTGGAAGAGAGGGCAAAACGCTACGGAATCAGGATCAGCGAATATGGTCTCTTTTTGGAAGACCATATTTTGCCCTGCCAGGAGGAAAAGGAGATCTTCTCCACCTTGGAGTTGGATTACATCGAGCCGGAGCTGAGAGAAAACCGGGGTGAGATCGAGGCGGCGGCGCGCCGTCTGCTTCCTCCGCTGATCGAAGAAAAGGACATTCGCGGCATCTTCCATGTTCACAGCACCTACAGCGACGGCTCCGCCTCGCTCTCCGACATGATCGAAGCGGCGGAGCGCGCAGGCCTTGAATATATCGGCATCTCCGATCACAGCGAGACCGCCAGCTATGCCAATGGGCTGAAAGAAGATCGGATTCAACAGCAGCATGAAGAGATCGAGCGGCTTCGCGGACGTTTCAAGAAGATTCACATCTTCAAAGGGATCGAAGCAGATATCCTTCCCGACGGCCGCATCGATTACGACGATCGCGTTTTATCCTCATTTGATTTCGTGATTGCCTCCGTCCACTCCCGTTTCAACATGTCCGAGCGGGAGATGACCGACCGGGTCGTCCGGGCGATGAGCCACCCGAAAGTGACCTTCTTAGGGCACCCGACCGGGCGGATTCTTCTCTCCCGGCAAGGTTATCCGCTGGCACTTCCGGAGGTGATCGATGCGGCGCGTCG
The DNA here is from genome assembly GCA_016200325.1 of Candidatus Manganitrophaceae bacterium. NCBI lineage: Bacteria > Pseudomonadati > Nitrospirota > Nitrospiria > Candidatus Troglogloeales > Candidatus Manganitrophaceae > Candidatus Manganitrophaceae bacterium. The sequence continues at coordinate 64,367 of JACQEZ010000005.1, read as the reverse complement.
GCATGGGGTAATTATCGAATTAAATGCCAGCCCGTATCGGCTTGATCTCGATTGGCGTCAGTGCCGGCCGGTCAAAGAAGCGGGTGTGCGGCTGAGCATCAACCCGGATGCACACGGCATCGAGGGAATCAACGATATGACGTTCGGTGTCGGCATTGCCCGTAAAGGATGGCTCTCTAAAGAAGATGTCATCAACACCCTTCCACTGGATCAAATCCAATCTTACTTGATGAACAGGAAGAAATAAACTCTCCGATACCTTATTCAATTCGCGATGGTGTCCTTCCCTTCTACTCTCCGATGACTGCATTCATCCAGTTGAATCGGCGTGTTTTTTATTTACAGAGAATGACAAAAATGTTAAATTACGGAGATTTTGAACTTGGAGGAAAGCAAACCCGTTGCTAAAATTTCTCGGCACGGTCTCCCTTCTTTTCGTGCTTATCTTGGTTGGTTTTTCCTCCCTGGGTCATGCAGAGGACAACGAGATTCGAATCAAGCTGATTGACGTGAAAGGGAACCGAAAGATCGATAGGGCCACGATCCTATCGAAGATCTCTCTCAAGGAGGGAGATCTCTTCTCCCCGGCGCAGATCCGGGAGGATGTAAAGACCCTGTATCGATTGGGATATTTCGATCGGGTCGATGTGGAGACCGAGGGATTTGAGGGGGGACTCGCGATGACCTTCTCGGTTCATGAAAAGCCGCTTCTCATCGATGTCGTTTACGAGGGAAATGAACATCTCGATAAGGACAAATTAAAGGAGAAGGTGCCGATCAAAACGCAGACCTTCTTGGATACGGAAGAGATCAACACCTACGTGGAAAAAATCAAGAAAGCCTATGAGGCGGAGGCGTATTATAGTGCAGAAGTCACCCCGATCATCCAACGGGTCTCGGAAGACCAGGCGTTGTTGACCTTCCTGATCAAAGAAGGGGATCGCGCCTATGTCCGTCAGATTCGGATGAGGGGAAACCAGACCTTTACCGACAAGGAGTTGAGAAAGCAGATCGAGACATCGAAATATTTCTGGCTGACCTCTTGGATGACCGAGTCGGGCCGCTATAAAGCGGAGACAATCGACGGCGACGTCGATCGTCTCCGAGAGTTTTATCTGAACCACGGCTACCTTCAGGTCCAGGTGGCGCCGCCGAAGGTCGACTTGAGCGAGGACAAGCAGTGGTTCGACATCACCTTTCCGATCGTAGAAGGGGACCAATTCAAAGTCAAAGAGATCCACTATGAGGGAAATCAGCTCTTCGACACCGATCGGCTGGTTGAATTGACGAAGAGCAAAGAGGGGGAGATCTTCAATCGGGGACAGGTCCGGCAAGACATTGTGAGCATGGTCGACCTCTATGGAGAGCGAGGCTATATCTTTGCCAACGTCGTCCCCCAACTCAACCCGCATCTTGAAGATAAAACGGTCGACATCACCTTTCAGGTCGCCGAGGATGACCCGGTCAAGGTCCGGGAGATCCGGATCACCGGCAATGATAAGACCCGTGACAAGGTGATTCGAAGGGAGGTCCGTGTCAACGAAGGGGAGCTGATTAATACCAAATTGTTGCGGCGGAGCTTTCAGCGGCTGAACAACCTTAATTTCTTCGAGAACATCGAAATTGTCCCGGAGCAGGTCGAGAAGGGATGGGTCGATCTGAATGTAAAATTGAAGGAGAAGCCGACCGGCACCTTTAGCATCGGCGGCGGCTACAGCTCGGTCGATCGGTTTATCGCGACGACGGAGATCACCCAGGGGAATCTCTTCGGCCGGGGGCAGCTCGTGCGCGCGAAGGCCGAAATCGGAGGGCGCCGAAAAACATATAGCCTCACCTTCAGGGAGCCCTATCTTTTCGACACGAATGTCTCGGAGACCACCGATCTCTTTAACTCGGTTCGGAGCTTCAACTCCTATGAGGAGAAGCGGGTCGGCGGCGATCTCATCTTCGGACGCCAATTCGGGGAGTATGTCAGTGCAAGCGTCAGCTACACCTTGGAAACGCTCAATATCCGTAATGTCCAAGACCAGGCGCCTGATCTAATTAAAGAGCAGGCCAAACTGGGAAAAACGCTGACGAGCGCACTCGGCTTCTCACTCGCGAGGGACACCCGTGATTTTATTTTCGATCCGAAGGAGGGGAGCCGCAACTCCATCTCTTTCGAGTATGCCGGCACTTTTCTCGGCGGCGACAACGATTACTACAAGGTCATCGTCGACTCCAGCCGGTATTTTCCCCTCTGGTGGGAGCATGTCCTCTCCGTGCATGGCCGCTTCGGATATGCCATCGGCATCGCCGGAAAAGAGCTCCCGGCCGGAGAGCGCTTCTTTGTCGGCGGCATCAATACCGTCAGAGGTTTCAAGTTCGGCAAGGCCGGTCCTGTGACCGACACCGGCGAAATTTTGGGGGGAAACAAGCAGCTCTTCTTTAATGTCGAGTACCTGATTCCCTTGGTGCCCGAGGCGAAAATCAAATGGCTCTTTTTCTATGATCTCGGTCGGGCTTTCGATGATTCGGAAGCGATCCGGTTCTCGCAGCTTAGGCAAGGGGCCGGATTCGGGCTGCGGTGGATTTCTCCCATCGGTCCGCTTCGGATTGAAATGGGGAAAAATTTAAATCCCGAGCCGGGTGAGAATACCGGCTTCATTCCGGAATTTTCCATTGGAACGCTTTTTTAGAACAAGGACCGGGGAGGCGGATTCGGAGGGAGTCCGCGGTTCCCGTTCCATCAAGGAGGAAGAATTGAAAAAAGTAACAATTTTTACGATGGTTATTTTGTTTTCGCTGATGCTGGGAAAAGGACATGCTCAGAATCTAAAGGTCGGTTTCGTCGATGCCCAGAAGGTGCTCGAGAGCTCCAAGGAAGGAAAGCGCGTTAAGACCAACATGGAAGAATATGTAAAGAGCCGCCAGAAGATCATCGACCTGGAGGAGACGGAGTTAAAGCAGCTCGAAGAGGACCTCACCCGCCAAGGGGCGCTTCTTTCCCCGGAGGCCAAGAAGGTCAAACAGGATGATTTCCAAAAAAAGCTGATGGAGTACCAGAAGAGGGCGACCGACCTGAACAAAGAAGTGCAGGGAAAGAAGTTCGACACCCTGCGCGACTTCAACAAAAAATTGGAAGAAGCGGTTCGGCAGATCGCCGAGAAAGAAGGGTATACCTTCGTGCTCGATAAAAATGGCGAAGGGGGCTCCGTCCTCTATGCCAAGGAGAGTTTTGATATCACTCCCAAAGTGATCGAGCAGGTCGACCGCGCGACACCGGCTGCGCCGGCCAAGTAAGGCGACCCTTTCAAGGCGGGTGGAGGCGCTTACGCGCTTTGCCCGCCGGAGATGTTCGATCATGATTGAAATGGCGTTGCAGGAAGTTGCCGATCTTGTCCAGGGAAAGGTCGCCGGAGATCCGCATCTGCCCATCCGTGGAATCGCCGGAATCGACGAGGCGGAGCCGGGGGAGATTACTTTTCTCGCGAACCCCAAGTACCTCGCCAAAGCGATGAAGACCCGCGCTTCGGCCGTCATCGTCGGCAAGCGGATTGAGGGGGCTCCTTGCGCCTTGTTGTTGGTCGACGATCCCTATTTCGCCTTCACCCGATTGCTCTCCCATTTCCATCCCTCCCGCCGCGCGCCTGCCGGCGTCGATCCGAGGGCGGCGATCGGCCAGGGGGTGATTCTCGGTGAAGGGGTGGCGATCGGGCCTTTCGTGACCCTTGAAGACCGGGTCCGGATCGGCGATCGCGTTCAACTCGGCGCCGGTGTGTTCATCGGCGAGGGGAGCGAGGTCGGGGAGGAGAGCCTGATCTATCCAAACGTCACCATCCGGGAGAAGGTTCGGATCGGCAAGCGGGTGATCCTTCATAGCGGGACGGTGATCGGCAGCGACGGCTTCGGCTTCGCCCCGCACAAGGGGCGATATCATAAAGTTCCGCAGGTCGGCGGGGTGATCATCGAAGACGATGTCGAGCTGGGGGCGAATGTCGCCGTCGATCGGGCGACCTTGGGAAACACGGTGATCGGGGCCGGAACGAAGGTCGATAATCTGGTTCAGATCGGCCACAATGTGGTCATCGGCGCCGATTCGATCTTGGTGGCTCAGGTCGGGATCTCCGGGAGCGCTAAAATCGGACGGCGCGTCACCTTGGCGGGGCAGGTCGGTGTGGCCGGTCATTTGACCATCGGCGACAATGTCGTGGTCGGGGGGAAGTCGGGGGTGACCAAAGATATCCCGGAGGGGGAGAACGTCTCCGGGTTTCCGCCCCTTCCGCATCGGGATTGGTTGAAGGCGCAGGCCTCCTTTCCCCATCTTCCCGAAATGCGGGAACGGATCAAAGCGCTGGAGAAGGAAGTCGAGACACTGCGACAAAGAATCGCTCAACCTGACGAGAGGGACTGATGGATATTAAGGAGCAGGTCATCGATATCGGAGAGATCACGGAAATCTTGCCGCACCGTTATCCCTTTTTGCTGGTCGACCGGATTATCGAAATCGAGCCGGGAAAGCGGATCGTCGGCTTTAAGAATGTGACGATCAACGAGCCGTTCTTTCAGGGACACTTTCCGAAGCATCCGATCATGCCGGGGGTGTTGATCATCGAGTCGATGGCGCAGGTCGGCGGGGTCCTTGCCTTCAAATCGGCAAAGGGGAGCGAGGGGCAGCTGGTATTCTTCCTCGGGATCGACAAGGCAAAATTCAGGAAGCCGGTCTATCCCGGCGACCAACTGAGGATCGAGGTCGAGGTCATTCAAGAACGGCCGCCGTTCTGGAAATTGAAAGGAATGGCATACGTCGACGGAAAGCTCGCCGCCGAAGCGGAGCTCAAGGCGATGCTCGGCCAGGGGGCCAAGGGAGGAATAGAGAAGTGAGCATTCATCCGAGCGCCCTCGTCCACCCGAAAGCGGAGCTCGACCCGACGGTGGAGGTCGGCCCCTATTCGGTGATCGGCGAGCATGTCAAAATCGCCGGTGGGACAAAGGTCGGAGCGCATGTCGTCATCGACGGGTGGACGGAGATCGGCGAAGGCTGCACCTTCTACCCTTTCGCCTCGATCGGCCAGGCGCCGCAAGATTTAAAATACAAAGGGGAGCCGACCTGGCTGAAGATCGGCCGCCAGAATACCTTTCGGGAGTATGTGACGCTGAACCGGGGGACGGCGCAGGGGCGCGGGGAGACGGTGATCGGCGATCGAAACTTTTTCATGGCCTATGTCCATGTGGCGCATGATTGCATCGTCGGCAACCAGGTGATCCTGGCCAATGCCGCCACCTTGGCGGGACATATCACCATCGGCGATCATGCGATCCTCGGCGGACTGTCCGGGATCCATCAGTTCGTCAACATCGGCGCCTATTCGATGATCGGCGGATGCTCGGCGGTGGCGCAGGATGTTCCCCCGTTCGTCAGCGTCGCTGGCAATCGGGCGAAGCTGTATGGCCTCAACCTCATCGGACTGAAGCGTCACGGTTTCTCGAAGGAGAAAATCGAGGCGCTGAAGGGGGCCTATAAGCTCCTCTTCCGCTCTGGGTTGACGTTTCGCGAGGCGGCCAAGCAGGCGCGGGAGAAGTGGAAAGAGGTCGGCGAGGTCGAATCGCTCGTCTCCTTTGTGGAGCGGTCGGAGAGGGGAATCTCTCGATGATCAGATCAGGCAGCAGCGAGACAGGGCGGGGAGGCTTGCGGCATCCAGATGGAAATCGCTCCACGTAAGATCGGGTTGATCGCGGGCAATGGGCGTTTCCCATTGATCTTCGCCGAGACCGCCAAGCAGGCCGGTCTCTCGGTCGTCGCCGTCGCCCATACCGGGGAGACCGAGCCGGAGCTCTCCGACAAGGTCGATCAGATCCTTTGGATCCGCGTCGGCCAGATCGGAAAGCTGATCTCCTTCTTCAAGAAGGCCGGCATCTCGGATGCGGTGATGGCGGGCGGCATTCGGAAGACGCGCCTCTTCGAGATGCGGCCCGATTTTCGGGCGCTCACCCTGCTTGCCCGGATGCGGGAGAAAAAAGACGACGCGATGCTCCGGGCCTTCGCCGGAGAGCTGGAGCGGGAAGAGATCCGGATTCGGGAGTCGACCCTCTATCTCTCCTCGTTGCTCGCCGTGGAGGGGGAGATGACCCGGCGTATGACCGCGGCGGAGCGGGAAGAGATCGAGTGGGGATGGCCGGTCGCCAAGCAGATCGGCGCGCTCGACATCGGGCAGTGCATCGTTGTCCGAAACGGCGTAGTGCTTGCTGTCGAGGCGATCGAGGGGACCGACGCCACCATTCGGCGCGGCGGCGGCCTCGGGAGAGAAAAAGCGGTCGTCATCAAGATTTGTAAGCCGCAACAAGATTTCCGTTTTGACGTTCCGGCCGTTGGACCGGGGACGATCGAAGCGATGATCGAAGTCGGGGCCGCTGTCTTGGCGGTCGAAGCGGGGAAGACCCTCTTGCTCGAAAAAGAAAAGCTCCTGCGGGAGGCTGCGGCCGCGGGGATCGCGGTCGTCGGCTGGTCTGATCGCTCCGGCCACGCGGGGGGGCCGCCGCAGCAAGGACAGACAACGACATGACGGAACAAACGAAAAACAAGATCAGGGTGGCGGTCATCGGGGTCGGCTATCTGGGGGAGCACCATGCGCGGATCTACTCGGAGCTCCCCGGGGTCGAGCTCGTTGGGGTCGTCGATACCCACCTCGAGCGGGCGGAGAAGATCGCCGCCGACCGGGGCTGCGGCGCTTATACCGACGCGGCCGCCCTCTTCGGAAAGATCGATGCGGCGAGCGTCGTCGTCCCGACCCCCGCTCACTTCAAGGTGGCGAAGTCCTTGTTGGAAAACGGCGTCGATCTCCTTTTAGAGAAGCCGATGACGGCGACGCTGCAAGAGGCCGATGCGCTCTTGGTATTGGCCGAACAGAAGGGGCGGATGCTGCAGGTCGGGCATGTCGAGCGATTCAACGCCGGGGTCCGAAAACTCAAAGAGGGGCTCGTTCAGCCACGGTTTATTGAATGCCATCGGATGGGGCCGTTCATCGAACGGGGAACCGATGTCCATGTGATTCTCGACCTGATGATTCATGACATCGACATCATCCTCTCCTTGGTGCCGTCCGAGCTGGTCGAGGTGCGCGCCACCGGGGTGCCGGTGTTAAGCGCTCAAATTGACATCGCCAACGTCCGGCTCGCCTTTGCGAACGGCTGTGTCGCCAACGTCACCGCGAGCCGGGTCTCGCGCGAGCGGATGCGGAAGATCCGGATTTTCCAACCCGATACCTACCTCTCCCTCGACTACCTTCAACAGGAGCTGGTGATTTGCCGACGGATCGTCCGGCCCGACGCCGCGCGGCCGGAGGTCACGATCGACAAGGTGGAGATTGAAAAGGAGGAGCCGCTCAAAGCGGAGCTCTCTTCGTTCCTGGAGGCGGTCCGGACGCGAACGGTGCCGAAGGTTTCCGGGGAAGATGGGCGAAGGGCGCTGGCCGTGGCGCTTCAGGTGGTCGACCTCATCAAGAGCAACCCAGGCAACGCGGAAAGCGGATTCTCCAACGCGGAAAGCGGTTCCTGAATGTGGCGTCGTCCTCCGAACCGGTTCGTCTCTCCCCTCCGAACGCGCCTCCACACTTCGCATTCTCATCGCGGTTGAACCAATGACGGCGCAGTCACCCAATCCGGCCCGCATCATGATGGTGGCGGGCGAGGCCTCCGGCGATCTCCACGGCGGGGCGCTGGCCGAGGCGCTGTTGAAAGAGGATCCCTCGCTCCAAATCGTCGGCTTCGGCGGCACGGCGATGCGGCGCGCCGGAGTAGAAGTGATCTTCGACATCGCGCAGCTCGGCGTGGTCGGTATTTTTGAAGTCTTCCTCCATTTAAAGTCGGTATGGGAGGCATACCGCATGGGGGTCAAAACGCTGGAGAGCGGGGTCGATCTTCTGGTCCTGATCGACTATCCCGATTTCAATCTCCGCCTCGCGAAGGCGGCCAAGCAGCGGGGGGTCCCGGTGGTCTATTATATCAGCCCCCAGGTCTGGGCTTGGCGGGCCGGTCGGGTGAAGACGATCGGGGAGCGGATCGATCAGATGTTGGTTATTTTGCCGTTCGAAGAGCGGATCTATACCGAAGCGGGAATCCCCTGCGAGTTTGTCGGCCATCCGCTGCTCGACGAGGCCGCCTCGGCTCAACTGAAGTATCCGTCGAAGTCGGCTTATCTTGAGGGATGCGGTCTGCTTCCCGAGGGAACCACGATCGGCCTTCTCCCCGGAAGCCGGCATCGGGAAGTTCTCTCGCACCTGCCGACGATGCTCGAGGCGATGGCGCTGCTGGCAAAAGAGATCCCCGGTCTGCAGCTGTTGGTCCCGGTCGCTCCCTCCCTGTCGAAGGAGTGGGTCTTGGACCTCACGCGGCGGGTTGATCTTCCTCTCCGGTGTGTCGAGGGGGAATTTCAGGAGGTGCTTCGGGCGTCCGATGCGGTGGTCGTCGCCTCGGGAACGGCGACGCTCCAGACGGCGCTGGCGCAGGCGCCGATGGTGATCGTCTACAAGCTTTCTCCGCTCACCTACTGGCTGGCACGGCGGCTGATCCGGTTGAAATCGATCGGTCTGGTCAACATCGTCGCCGGAAGGCCGATCGTGCCGGAGCTCATTCAGGCGGAGGCCTCTCCCGAGCGGATTCGGCAGGAGGTCGGCCGCCTCCTGAAAGACGGCGTTGCGCGCGAGCGGATGAAGGGCGATTTGAAAGAGGTGGCGGAGCGCCTCGGGGCCGCCGGCGCGTCGAGCCGTGCCGCGGCCGTCATTTTAGAGAGATTGAAAAGGGGAAGGGTGATGCGAGAGAGAAAGTCACCGCGAGGGACCGGATGAAGCTTTATCTTCGATTGCTCGGATTTCTAAAGCCGTATCGCTGGACGCTGAGCGCCGCCTTTTTTTGCAGCGCGATGGTGGCCTTGCTCACCGCCGCCTACGCCTGGCTGGTCCGGCCGGTGTTGGATGACGTCTTTATTCGAAAAGATGTAAAGATGTTGATGCTCCTTCCGGTGACGATCATCGTCGTCGCTTTTTTGAAGGGGGCCTTCAACTACGGCCAGGCCTACCTCGTTCGGTATATCGGCAATCGGATCATCGCCGACATCCGGAAGAACCTCTACCATCACATTTTGCTCCTGCCGATCGGGTTTCACGCCAAAAACGCGACCGGCAAGCTGATGTCGCGGGTCATCAACGATGTCGGATTGATGCAGACGGCGGTCTCCACCGTCGTGAAGGATCTCTTCCAGCAGACGCTGACGATGGCGGCGCTGACCGCCGTGATCTTCTATCAAAACTGGCAGCTCGCCCTCGCCTCGGTCGTTGCGATTCCCTTCGCCACCTATCCGATGATTCGGGTGGGACGCCGGCTTCGGAAGATCGCGCGGATGGGGCAGGAGAAAATCGGCGACCTGACCAGCGTTCTCCAGGAGACCTTCGCCGGGATTCGGATCGTGAAGGCGTTCGGCCGGGAGGATTTCGAGACCGAGCGCTTCGAGAAGAAGAACCTCAACTACTTCAAAAATGTAATGCGCGCCACGTCGGTCTCCGAGCTGACCAGCCCGATGATGGAGACCTTCGGCAGCATCGGCGCGGCGGCGATTATCTGGTACGGCGGTTATCAGGTGATTTCCGATCAGATGACCCCCGGAACCTTCTTCTCGTTTATGGCCGCCTCGATGATGATGTATGCCCCGATGAAAGGGCTCAGCTCGGCAAACAATATCTTGCAGCAGGCGCTCGCGGCGGCGGAGCGGGTTTTCATGATCCTCGACGATCGGAATGAGCGCGAGGTCGATACCGGCCATCGCAAGGTGCCGAGCCTGCGGGGAGAGATTGAATTTCAAAACGTCTCCTTCTCGTATGACGGGATTCAATCGGCCACCCTCTCGAACATCAGCCTCAAGGCGCGTCCGGGAGAGATGATTGCGCTCGTCGGGAGCAGCGGCGCCGGAAAAACGACGCTGGTGAACATGCTCCCCCGCTTTTATGAGCCGAAAGAGGGAAGGATCCTGATCGACGGCATCCCGATTCAAGAGATCCATCTCGCCTCGCTTCGGAGCCAGATCGGGATTGTCAGCCAGGAGGTGGTCCTCTTCGACGACACCGTCCGATGGAACATCGCCTACGGGCTCGATCAGATCTCCGACGAGGAGGTGGTCCGCGCCGCCGAGGCGGCCTATGCCCATCTCTTCATCGGGAAAATGCAGAAAGGGTATGATACCGTCGTCGAGAAAGGGGGGGCGAATCTCTCCGGGGGAGAGCGGCAGCGGATCGCGATCGCACGCGCCCTATTGAAGAACCCGCCGATCTTGATTTTGGACGAAGCGACCTCGGCGCTCGACGCCGAATCGGAGTTCATCGTCCAAAAGGCCTTGATGAACTTGATGCAAAACCGGACGACGTTTGTGATCGCCCATCGGCTTTCGACGGTGCAGCGGGCGAGCTGCATTTTGGTGGTCGATCAGGGAAGAATCGTGGAGCAGGGACGACATGAAGAGCTGATGCGTCGCGACGGCCCTTATCGGAAAGTCTACCAAATGCAGTTTCAAGAAGAAGGGGTCACCGGTCGGGACGGGTGAGGAGATCGTTGCGCCCCGCGCTGATAGGATGCAATGAAGCGGATTTATTTCGGACTGTATCAAATTTTAATTCTCCTCTCGCTCCCCGCGGCGCTCCTCTTTCTTCTCCGGAGGTTGGCGGGGCGTCCGGCGTATCGCGCGGGGGTGATGCAGCGGCTCGGCCGCTATCCGACCGATTTCTTTGCGCCGCTTCGCGGAAAGCGGGTGATCTGGGTCCATGCCGTTTCGGTGGGAGAGGTGATCTCGTCCGAGCTTTTCGTCCGGAAGCTCCGGGAGCGCTATCCGGAGGCGGCGATCGTCTTCTCGACGGTGACGCCGACCGGCCAGGCGGCGGCCCGGCAGCGATTGAGGGGGGTCGACCGCTTTCTCTATTTTCCCTTTGACCTTCCCTGGGTGACCCGGTCGGTGGTCGAGAAGGTCTCCCCAACCCTCTTCATCTTTCTGGAGACCGAACTCTGGCCGAACTTCCTTCGCTCCCTCTCCAAAAAAAAGATCCCCTCCATTCTGATCAACGGCCGGATCTCCGATCGGGGATTTCGCCGCTATCGGATGATCCGATTTTTCCTCTCGCACGTGCTCGAAGAGGTCGGACTCTTCCTGATGCAGACGGAACGGGAAGCGGAGCGGATTCGGGCGCTCGGCGCTCCCGCCGAGCGGGTCTCGGCAACGGGGAATATGAAGTATGATCAGGCGGCGGGAGGGACGGAGGCGATTGCGGATTTCGGATTGCGGATGGCGGAGTTGGCTGAAAAGATCGGCCTCCGGTCCGGCGAGAGATTAATGATCGCCGGAAGCACCCATGAGGGAGAAGAAGCGGCGGTGCTCGATGCGTATCGTATCCTCTCGGACGATGTCGAGCAGATCCGGCTGCTGATCGCGCCCAGGCATCTGGAGCGGCTGGAGCGGGTGGAGCGTCTTCTCTTGGAGCGGGGGGTTCCCTTCCTCCGGAAGACGGTCCTGGCCGAGCGATCTGCTCCAGACGCAGAGCGGAATGATTTTCAATCCGCACTCCGCCCTCCGCCCTCCGAAATCACTCCCCGTGTGGTGCTCCTCGACACCATCGGCGAGCTCGATCGGTATTATGCGCTGGCCGACCTGGTTTTCGTCGGGGGGAGCTTGGCGCCGATCGGCGGCCACAACGTCCTTGAAGCGGCCGTTGCGAAGAAGGCGGTCTTCTTCGGCCCCCACATGTCGAATTTCAAAGAGATTGCGGACCAGCTCCGGCGCGCCGGCGGCGGGATCGAGGTGGCCGACGGGAAGGCGATGGGGGGGCAGATGCTCTGGTTGATTCGACATCCCGAGGAGTTAAAAAAACGCGGCGAAGCGGCCTACCAAGTGGTGTTGGCGAATCGCGGCGCGGTTCTGCGGAATCTGGAGCAGGTGGGCCGGTGGCTCGAAAATTAAAATCCAGTCGGCGGGTCGCCCTCTGGCGATGGATTTGGAATCGAGGAAGAGGCCTCTCCGAGGTCGTTCTCTTCCCCTTTACGCTGCTTGCCGCGCTTTACGGCCTGCTCTGCCGTCTTCGAATCTTGCTTTATGAAAAGGGGTTTCTCGAGCGGCGGCGGGTCGACTGCCGCGTCGTCAGCGTCGGCAATCTGACGGTCGGCGGAACGGGGAAGACGCCGTTTACCATCTTCCTGGCCGAGGAGTGGCAGAGGCGGGGGGCGGCGGTCGGGGTCGTCAGCCGCGGCTATGGAGGGACCTACAAAGGACCGCTTCGATTGGTCTCGGACGGCCAGGAAATTTTGGAAGATCCATCGGCGGTCGGAGACGAGCCGTACCTCATCGCCCAGCGACTGAAGGGGGTTCCGGTGATCGTCTCGCCCGACCGGTTCGAAGGGTGCCGGTGGCTCCTCAACCGATTCAAGCTCGATGTGCTTCTCTTGGACGACGCTTTTCAACATATTCGGCTCCACCGAGACCTCAATCTGCTCCTGGTCGATGCGACGAATCCCTTTGGAAACGGCGCCCTCCTTCCGCGGGGGACCCTTCGGGAGCCGCTCTCCGAGGTCCGCCGGGCCGATGTGGTCATCTTTACCCGTTCTTCAGATCAATCCGATGCATCGGAGTGGATCGGCGAGCTCGAACGGCTCGGCCGTCCCTGCGTTCGAACGATGTTCCAACCGACGGCCTGGATGAATGTGCGAACCGGAGCGACCCTCCCTCCCGAGGCGCTGGCGGGGGAGCCGGTTCTCGGTTTTTGCGGGATCGGAAATCCCGACTCGTTTGCGACCCTTCTGAAGCAATTGCAGGTCGATCTGCGGGAGCAGATCAACTTCCGAGATCATCACCGCTATCAGGCGGATGATCTCGGCCGAATTCAAAAGAAGGCGCAGGAGAGAGGGGTGACCCGTGTCGTAACGACCGAAAAAGATGCCGTTAAGATCAAAGGCCTTCTTTCCCAAGAGACCGAAAAGCTGGAGATCTGGATGGTGCGGGTCGAGGTGGTCTTTTGGGATCATCAGGAAAAATGGGGGCCGCTTCTTTTTGAAGGCGGCCGATGTTGAGGGCGGCATAGGCTGTAAGGAATGAGACAAAAGCTCGAATATCTCCTCGCACGCATCTTGATTTTATTTCTTCAGCGCCTGCCGTTTCGAATCGCCGTCGCCTTCGGGGCCGCGCTGGGACGGCTTTTCTATCTGGCCGACCGCCGACACCGGTGGATTACGTTCGAGGCGCTCAAAACGGCGATCGGAACGGAGCGAGACGAGCGGGAGTTGTGGCGAATTGCGCGCGGGGTCTTCGAGAATCTGGGGAGGTCGGTCACCGAGTTTGTCTGGATCCAGGGACGGCCCGCCGATCTGTTGATGCAGCGGACAACCTTCGAGGGGATGGAGCACTATACCGCCGCCGCCGAGGGGAAAAAAGGGGTCTTGCTTCTCACCGCCCATTTTGGAAATTGGGAGTGGATGGCGACGGCCGCAGCCGTCTTGGGAATGAAGCTCTCGGTTGTTGCGCGGCCGCTCGATAACCCGTACCTCAATGAGATGATCAACGGCTGGCGGGAGCGTTACGGAAACCGAGTCTTAAACAAGCGGACCTCGGCGGCGGAAATCATGCGGCGGCTGCGGGCCGGGGAGACGGTCGGCGTTCTCCTCGACCAGAACACCGCCTTGAGCGAAGCGGTCTTCGTCGACTATTTCGGCCGGCCGGCGGCCACGCATAAGGGGCTCGCGATCATGGCGCTCCGGACCGGCGTTCCCCTTCTTCCCGCATTCATCGTTCGAGAGGGGAATCGGCACCGGGTCATCGTCGAGAAGCCGCTGGAGATCCCGCGGACGGGCAATCTGGAGCGGGACATTCGCGAGGCGACCGCGCTCTTTACACGGACGATCGAATCGTACGTCCGGCGCTATCCCGATCAATGGCTCTGGGTCCATCGACGATGGAAAACACAGCCGAAATAAAGCGATCCGTCACCAGCCCTCAGCGAATCAGAATAAGCTGAAGGCTGAGCGCCGACGCTGAAAAGCTGAAATGAAGCGTTATCAAAAAATCTTAGTTCGCGCCCCCAATTGGATCGGAGATGCGGTGATGGCGATCCCGACCCTCTCGGCGCTGCGCGCCCGTTTTCCGGAGAGCCGGATCACGCTGCTCGCCAAGCCGCCGGTCGCCGCCCTCTTCGAGCACCATCCCGACATCGACCGGCTGATGCTCTATGAGTCCCCCGGGAGGCACGCCGGTCTGCTCGGTCTCTGGCGGCTGATCAAGTGGGTTCGGGAGGGGCGATTTGATCTTGCCTTTCTCCTCCAGAATGCGTTTGAGGCGGCCTTCGTCGCCGCCGCGGCCGGCATTCCGGAGCGGGTCGGCTATGCCGCCGACGGCCGCCGCCTTTTGCTGACGCGATCTCTTTCGCGCAAAGGCGGTCCCGTCCACCAGCGAGAGGCTTATCTTCGGTTGATGCAGCAGGTCGGCGGCGCGCCCGACCTCAAGGCGCCCTATCTCACCCTCACCGAGAAGGAGCGCCAGGCCGCTTCGGACCTTCTTCTGTCCCAGGGAGTCGCCCGCTGGGAGCAGGTGATCGGAATTAATCCCGGTGCGGCGTACGGTTCCTCAAAACGGTGGGACCCGGTCCGGTTTGCCGCGGTCGCCGACCGCCTGCTCGATCTGCATCCCGCCCGGATCGTCCTCTTCGGCGGTCCTTCGGAGGTGGCGATGGCCGAGGAGGTCCGAGAGAAAATGACCCACCCGGCGGTCGTGGTCGCGGGAAAGACGACCGTCCGGCTGATGATGGCGCTGATCGCCCGCTGCCGGCTCTTTGTCACGAACGATTCGGGGCCGATGCATGTCGCCTCCGCCTTGGGGGTGCCGGTGGTGGCGGTCTTCGGACCGACCAATCCCGATGCGACCTCTCCGGCGGGGGCCGATGATCTGATCGTCCGAAACAAAGTCGACTGCGCCCCCTGCACCTATCGGGTCTGTCCGATCGACCATCGCTGTATGGAGCGGGTCTCGGCCGAGGCGGTCGGGGCGGCGGCGGAGCGGCAGCTGGCGCGGCTGGGGCGCCGGAAGATCGCCGTTTTTCTCGACCGGGACGGAACCATTAACGAGGATGTCGGGCATATCGGCACGGTCGACCGCTTTACGCCGATCTCCGGATCGATCGAAGCGATTACCCGGTTGAACCGGCGCGGCATTCCGGTTATCATCGTAACAAACCAGTCGGGCGCCGCGCGAGGCTATTTTACCGAGGAGCAGGTCGGCGAGGTTCACCGCCATCTTCAGGCCCTTCTTTCGGAGGCGGGGGGGCATCTTGATGCGGTCTATTACTGCCCGCATCATCCCGAGATTTCTCCCTGCGACTGCCGCAAGCCGGCGATGGGGATGATTGAGCGGGCCATTGCGGAGCATCAGATCGACCTGACCGGCTCCTATGTCGTCGGCGACAAGCCGCTCGACATCGGATTGGCGCGCGGCGGCGCAAAGGGGGTGTTGGTGAGAACCGGTTACGGCGAGCGCTCTCTCGAGGAGATGCGCCGGACGGGAAGCCGGCCCGACCAGGTCGCCGCCGACCTGGCCGCCGCCGTCGATTGGATCTTGGACGATCTGCGGAGGCGGGAGTGGCTCGCGGAATAACGGGACGGAATTATCGAGAGGTGCTCATCCTCAAGCCGAGTTCGCTCGGCGACGTGATCGATGCCCTCCCGGCGGTCGGCGCGATTCGGAAGGGATATCCGTCGGCGCGGATCTCTTGGCTGGTGAAGTCGGAGTGGGCGCCGGTGTTGACCGGACACCCCTATATCGATGAGGTGATCGCCGTGCCGTTTGCCTGGGGGGCCGTCCCGCAGCTGATCCGGGCGGTTCGACGGCGGCCGTTCGATCTGGTGGTCGATCTGCAAGGGCTGTCGCGGAGCGCTCTGTTGGGGGCGGCGACGACGGCGTCGGTCCGGGTCGGTTTTGCCGCAGCGAGAGAAGGGGCCCCCTGGTTTTATACCGACCGGGTGGTGGTTCCGGAGCAAAGCGTCCATGCGGTCGATCGGTATCGGGAGGTGGCGCGGGCGCTCGGCTGTGATGTGGCGCGAATCGACTTCGGGATTTCAATCTCGGCCGAGGCAGACCGGGCGGTCGATCGGCTCCTTCCCAAGATCGGCCTCTCCGCCCCGGGACCGTTTAGTGTGATCCACCCGACCGCCCGTTGGGAGAGCAAGAAGTGGCTGCCGGCCCGTTTCGCGGAGCTGGCCGACCGGCTCATTGGAGAGAAGCAGCGCTCGATCGTTTTCGTCGGCAGCCGCGGCGAGCGGGAAGAGGTCGGCCGGATTGTCGGAATGATGAAACAGCCGGCAGGGAATGCCGCGGGGGAGACGACCCTGCCGGAGCTGGCCGCCTTGATCCGCCGCGCGCAATCGTTCATCTGCAACGATTCGGGTCCGATGCACCTGGCAGCGGCGGTCGGCACGCCGGTGATCGCATTGTTCGGTCCGACCGATCCGAGGAAGGTCGGTCCCTATGGCGCAGGAAACAGAGTTATTCGGAAGGAGTTCTCCTGTGCCGGTTGCCACCGCAACCGCTGCGTGAGAGAAAACGAATGCATGCGGGCGATCAGTGTAGAAGAAGTGATAAAGGAAATTTCGGAGTGCGGATTAAAAATATGAAGCGCTTGTATTTCATTCCGCAATCCGAAATCCACCATTGAATAAGGAGAAGATATGGCGGTCAACAAAGATTTGCTCGAAATTTTAGCCTGTCCCAAGTGCAAAGGGGACATTCAATTGAATGAGAAGGGGGATGGGTTGGCCTGTCCCAAGTGTAAACTGCTCTATCCGATTCGGGAAGATATCCCGATCATGCTGATCGACGAGGCCGTCAAGCTCCCGTGACCCCCCCCACGGGCCGGCCTCCGATTTCGGTCACGGTGATTACCCGCGATGAGGCGGGAGAGATCGACGCCTGCCTCTCCAGCGTGGCCTGGGCCGATGAAATCGTCGTCGTCGATTCCGGGAGCACCGATCGGACGGTGGAGATCGCAAAGCGGTTTACCGGGAAGGTTTTTCATCATCCCTGGGAAGGGTATGCCCGGCAGAAGAATTGGGCGGTGGCCCAGGCCTCGCATGATTGGATCCTCAGCCTCGACGCCGACGAGCGGGTTTCCCCGGCCTTAAGAGAGGAGATTGAGCGCGCGATCGGCGCCCCCTCTCCGGCCGCCGGCTATCTGATCCCGAGAAAAAACTTCTTTCTCGGGCATTGGATTCGCCACGGCGGGTGGTCTCCCGATTATGTGCTGCGGCTCTTTCAGCGGAAGGAAGGGCGCTTTCTCGATCGAAAGGTCCACGAGGCGGTCTCGGTCGACGGCCCGGTCGGCCGATTAAAGACGCCGCTGGAGCACTATACCTACCGGTCGCTGGAGGCCTACTTCGAGCGGATGGAGCGGTATTCCACCTTGGCGGCGGAGGAGTTGTTCGAACGGGGGAAAAAAGCGAACGCCCTCGATCTGACGCTCCGCCCTTGGACGACCTTCATCAGGATGTATCTCCTCCGTCTCGGTTTTCTCGACGGATGGGACGGTTTTCTATTGGCGCGGCTCTACAGCCGGTATACCTATTTCAAATATGCCAAGCTCGCCCAAATGGCGAAGCCGGCAACAACGACAAAGAAGGAGCCTAAAGAGGGATGACTGATCTCTCAAAGTTGGTCGGAAAAAATCGGATTGTCACCAGCTTGCTGATGGGAGCGGCTTTCTGGTTTTTTGCCCGGCCTTCGTTCGTTTCCATCGCCGCCGGGATCCCGTTCGTTCTCCTGGGAGAAGCGATCCGCGTCTGGTCCTCCGGCTACATCCGGAAGAATCAAGAGCTGGCGACGACCGGGCCGTATGCCTTTACGCGAAATCCCCTTTATCTGGGGAATGGGGTCTTGGGATTCGGCTTCGTGGTGATGGGCCGGAGCTGGGTGCTCCTCCTCTTGTTCCTCTTTGGGTTTGCGTTTATTTATCGCTCAACGATCCGGCAGGAAGAAGAACGGCTTGCTGCAAGGTTCGGCGAGCGCTTCTCGGCGTATGTCACGACGGTTCCCCGATTCTTCCCCCGTTGGCGCCGCGGCGCTTCCGAGGCGGGGAGCTTCGACTGGGGGCTGGTGATGAAACATCGGGAGCACCGGACCTGGCTCGGGATTCTCGTGATGTTGGTGTTGATGATCATCAAGGTCGGCTAGAAAAAGATGAAGATTTTGCATACAGAAGCGTCCCTGGCGTGGGGCGGCCAGGAGATCCGGATCTTGACCGAGGCGAAGGGGTTCGTCAAACGGGGCCACACGGTGGTGGTCGCCGCGCCCCCCGACGCTCTTATTTTTGCCCGCGCGCAAGAAGCCGGCCTGCCGACCGAGGCGGTCCCGATGCAGAAGAGCGGCTACCCCGCGGCGGTGAAGGGGCTTCTCGAGGTCATTGAAAAACATCAAATCGACCTGGTCCACACCCACAGCTCGCGCGACAGCTGGCTCGGCCTTTTTGCCGCCCGCTTTTCGGGCCGAAGGCCCCGGCTGATCCGGACACGGCATCTCTCCACCCCGGTCGGACGGAGCTGGCTTTCGACCTGGCTCTATCGGCGTCCCGACCGGATCATCACCACCGGGGAGGCGACCCGCCGTCTGCTCATCGAGGAGAGTGGACTTGCGCCGGAGCGGATCATCTCCATCCCAACCGGGGTCGATCTCGGCCATTTTCAGCCGGTCCCGCCGGCCGCCGGGGTGCCGGCCGTCGGGATGGTTGCCTTTCTCAGAGACTGGAAAGGCCATACCTACTTCATCGACGCCGCGCGGGAGGTCTTGCGAAAAATGCCGGAGGCGGCGTTCTATATCGTCGGCGACGGACCGGAAGAGGAGCGGCTCCGATCGCTCCTCGACCGGATCAATCTCACCGATCGGATCGAGATGCTCGGATATCAGACCGACATCCGTGCGGTCTTGAGTCGCCTGGATATCGTCGTCCTCACCTCTTATGCGAATGAGGGGGTACCGCAGTCGCTGCTCCAGGCGATGGCGATGGAGAAACCGGTGATCGGAACGACGGTCGGCGGTATTCCGGAGGTGATCGAAGAGGGGGTGAACGGATATCTCATTCCTCCTCGGGATTCGGACGCGTGTGCGGCGAAGATTTTGGAATTGATTCAACAGCCGGCCCTGCGGGCTGCAATGGGACGGGCCGGTCGGGCGCGGGTTGAAAAAGAGTTCAGTTTCGACCGGATGCTCGATCAGGTCGAGACGGTCTATCACGCGGCGCTGGAGAGGGGCGGGAGATGATCGGGGTTGCGCCGGAGGAGGTCCGATCGATTCTGATCATGCTTTTTCGCCAGATCGGCGACGTCCTCCTCTCGACGCCGACAATCCGCGCTTTCAAAGAGGCGTTTCCTCAGGCAACGATGTCGGTGGCGGTGTTCAAGGAGTCGGCGCCGATTTTAGAGGGAAATCCATTCATCGACCGGATCATCGTCGTCGATCCGAAGTGGAAAGCGCTCCCGGCGATGGAGCGGCTTCGGCGGGAGCGGGCGGTCTTGGGAGAAATCCGGTCGGCTCACGTCGATCTCTCGGTCAATTTGACCACCGGCGACCGCGGCCTTTTTCTCTCGCTCTACTCGGGGGCGGGCCATCGCGTCGGGCTCCTTCCGACGCAGCGGCCGGCGCGGCTGATGCGGATGATTTATAACCTTCCCTTTCAGGTGCCGAACACCCACACCCACATGGTGGAGCGGCATCTGGAATCGATCCGCGCGCTCGGATATGAGCCGCTTCGGAAACGGCCGGAGCTCTTCTTCTCCAAAGAGGAGGAAGACCGGCTCCTCTCGCTCTTGATCGCGCAAGGGTGGTCGGAGCGGCGGCAGGCGGAGGGACGGTTTTTGGTGCAGGTCCATCCGGTGTCGCGATGGATCTTCAAATGCTGGCAAGATGACGCGATGGCGGCGGCGATCGATCATCTGATCGGGGAACGGGGGGTCGATGTCGTGTTGACCGGAGGGCCGGCCGCAATTGAACGAGAGAAGTGCGACCGGATTCTTTCTCTCACCCGACACCGTCCGATGAGCCTGGTCGGCAAGACCAGCCTTCGCGAGCTGGCGGCGCTCTCCAAGCGGGCCGACCTCTTCTTCGGCGTCGACAGTGCGCCGATGCATATCGCCGCGGCAATGGAAACGCCGGTGGTCACCCTCTTCGGCCCCTCGGTGGCGGAGCTCTGGCGGCCCTGGGGAGAGGGACATACGACGGTGATCAAAGATTTCTCCTGCGTTCCCTGCAGCCAAGACGGCTGCGGCGGGAGCAAGCGGAGCCGCTGCTTGGAGGAGATGACGCCGAAAGAGGTGATCGGAGAGATTGACCGGAGCCTCTCTCTATTAAAGGCGGCGCGACGCGAGCCGAGCGTCATCCGTCTCCTGCCGGCAATCGGAGTCTAAAGAGAGGATGGAACCGCTGAATGCCACCGATCTCTCCGCTCCGACCGAGATGCCCGCCGCATCGCCCTATCTGGAGCGGCGCGTCGGGCGCTTGCATTTGACCGTTCGGACCGACTGGAACAGCCCGGCCTTTATTGCGTTTCTCTCCGGAGAGTTGAACGCCCCACGAGCGTTAGAGAAGATCGAGCGGATTCCGAGCTCGGTGAACACCGCCGTCTATCGTATTGAAGCATTTCGGCGGCCGGTTTATCTCAAGGTCTTTCTCTACAACCATTGGCGGCATGCGATGACGGCCCCCTTTGCGGCGTCGAAGGGCCATCGCGCTTGGACCGCGGGGCGCTGGATGGATGCGCGGGGTTTCCTGACCCCGCCCCTTTTGGCGCTCGGGGAGGAGCGGCGGCTCGGCTTTATCCGCAAATCGTTTTTCGTGACCGAAGAGGTGGCGGGGGTCCGCCTCTCCAAGCTCCTTGAACAGAAAGAACTCCTCGACTGTTACAGCGGGGGCCGGCTCTTCGAACGGATCGGGAAGCTGTTGGGGGCGTTCCACCGGGAGGGGATGATCCACGGCGATCTGAACGTCACCAATTTCTTGGTCCGATCGGTCGAGCCGCTCGGTCCGCCCGAAATCTATTTCCTCGATAATGAAGGTTGCCGCGAAGCCGATCCTACCCGCGCTGCGGCGATGGCGCTCGACGACCTCCGGAGCTTTTTCGGAAGACAGGTCCGGTCGCTCCCGATCGACGCGCAACGGGAGATCCTGGAGGGGTACCTTTCAGAATATCCTGCGATGCGGGCCTCTCGGCCGATGTTGGAGCAAGGATTGAGAATCGGATGAAGATTTTGATCGTCGGTCCCGAATATGACGAGAAAGGGGGGCGTTTCCAAAGCGACATCGCTTGGTCGTTCCATCGTCTGCTGCAGCAGCGGGGCCATGCGGTCGACTTTTTCGCCTACAAGAAGCGGAATCTCTTTGCATTCATCGAGAAGAACAAGGGGGTGAAAGCCTGGTGGCATCGGCGGATGAACCGCGATCTCGTCCGCCGGGTGGTCGCCGAGCGTCCCGACCTGATGATTGTCTTTAAGGGGGGCTCGGTCGAGGCCGAGGCGCTCTGGGAGATCCGGAACAGAACACCGACGGTGATGATGAACCTCTTTCCGGACAACCCGCTTCACATGATGCCATTCCGGAATATCGAGCCATATCATTTCTTCTTCATCAAAGATTCGTATGCGTTGGCGGCGTTGACGAAGATCGGATTTCAAAACGTCCGTTATCTTCCGCATGCCGCCGATCCCGACGTCTGCCGTCCCGTCGCGTTGACGCCGGAGGAACAAAAAGGGTGGGGCGCCGATCTCTCCCTCGTCGGGTCGCACTATCCGTATCGAGGGTTTTTGATGCGGGAGCTGCAGGCGTTCGATCTGAAGATCTGGGGGAAGGGATGGGCCTCCCTCCCGTCCGACGATCCGATTCGGCCGGCGGTCCAGGGACGAAGCGTCTGGGGAGAGGAGAAGACGAAGGTGGTCTGCGGGTCGAAGATTTCGCTCAACCCCCATCACCCCCTCAACGACATCACCGGGATCAACGACCGGACCTTCGAGATCGCCGCCTGCGGCGGATTCCAGCTGCTCGATCGGAAGGCCGATTTGGAAAAGCATTTCAAGATCGGCGAAGAGATCATTGCTTACAACGACAAAAAAGAGCTGTTGGAGCTGATCCGATACTACCTCGATCATGAGGAGACCCGGCGTCAGATTGCCGAGCGCGCCTACCGCCGTGTTTTGAAGGATCACACCGTCGCGCACCGGGTCGATACCCTTCTCTCCCTCTATGGAGCCGATCATGGCTGAGCGCGCTCCCGTGACGGTGCTCCATCTGATTTCGCGGCTTCCGTCCGGCGGGGTGGAGAACCAGCTGCGTAAGGTCGTCCGCCTCTATGACCGGCGGCTGTTTCGGCCGATCGTCTGCTGCATGAAAGAGAAGGGAGAGACCGGAGAGGCGATCGAGCGGGACGGCACCCCGGTGATCGTCTTGAATCGGATGCAGCGACATACCTTCGATCTGCGGCTCGTCGGCCTCCTTCGCCGCTTGATGCGGGAGCAGCGGGTGACGATCCTTCGGACGCATCAATTTCACGCAAACCTCTACGGTCGGATTGCGGCGATTTCGGCCGGCGTCCCGGTGATCCTCCCCTCGTTTCACAACACCTATGCCCGGCGAAAGCGGCATCGCTCCGTCGTCAACTGGCTCTTGGCGCGGGGGACCGATCGGCTGATTACCGTCTCGGACGCGGTGAAGCGGGATTTGATCCGGTATGATCATCTTCCGGAAGAGAAAATCAAGGTGATCCATAACGGATGCGACATCGACCGCTTTATGAGACCGGCGCTGCAAGAGGACCTTCGCGTAAAATGGAAGATCCCGGCCGCCGCACCGGTGATCGGGACCGTCGGCCGGCTTGCGAAGGAGAAGGGACAGGCGCTTTTGATTGAGGCGGTTTCGCTGCTGCAGTCGGAGTTTCCCGATCTCCATCTCATCATCGTCGGCGAAGGACCGGAGCGGGAGGCGCTCGAGAAAGAGGGGGCGCGCCGAGGCCTGGGCAATCGCCTGATTTTGACCGGACTTCAACGGGAGGTCCCCGATTATCTGGCGCTGATGAACCTCTTCGTCTTTCCGTCGTTGAACGAGGGGTTCTCGAATGCGTTGTTGGAGGCGATGGCGGCGGGAAAGCCGGTGATCGCTTCGGACATCGTGGAGAATGTCGAAATTCTTCCCTCCGAGAAGTTCGGCCTGCGCGTTCCGCCGAATGACGCCGGCGCGCTGGCGGAGAAGATCCGCTTTCTGTTGAAGAACCCCTCGGAGGCGGAGGCGATGGGGCGGCGGGCGCAGGCGCGGGTCGCGGCCGAGTTTACCGATGCGATCATGATGGAGAAAATTCAACGATTGTATCAGACCCTTCTGCAAGAGAAAAAGATTTGGGTCACGGAAGCGGGCGCGCCATGAAGATCGCGTTCGTCCGAAAAAGCTACCGTTTTCACGGCGGCGCGGAGCAGCACCTGACCCAGCTGATGCTCGATCTTCAGAGAGCGGGCCATGAGGTGCATCTCTTCGCCCATCAATGGACCGGGGACCGTCTGGCGGGAATCACCTTTCACCCGGTGCCGATGATCGGCGGGCTCTCTTTTCTCAAGGTCTTAACCTTTGCCTGGTTCGCGAAGCGCCGGCTGCGCGGACATCGATTTGATATCGTCCAGAGCCTAGACAAGACCGTCTCGCAAGATATTTATTGGGCGGAGGATGGATGCCATCGCGCCTGGCTGTCGGCGCGGACGAAACGCCTCTCTCCCTTTCAACGGTTTTTGGTTTTTCTCAACCCCCTTCATTGGCTGATTCTCCGGATCGAATCGCGCATTTTCAAAAGGGGAAACTATAAAAAAATCATCGCCATCTCGAAGCAGGTGAAAGAGGAGATTGTCCAACTCTATCCGGTCCGACCGGACGATGTGACGGTCATCTACAACGGCGTTGATTTGGAGCGGTTTCATCCGAGAAACCGAGAGGCGTCTCGGGGGGTCATCCGAAAACGGCACCAGGTTTCCGAATCGCAATTTCTCCTTCTCTTCGTCGGATCGGGATTCGAGCGAAAGGGGCTTCGCTGTGTGATCGAAGCGCTCGGAGTGCTGAAAACGCCGGAGATCGTTCTCTTTGTCCTCGGCCGGGGACGCTCGATCAACTATCTGCAGCGGGCGGCGCAGTTGGGTATCGGCGCGTCGGTTCGGTTTTTGGGGCCGCAGAAACAGATCGAGAAATATTATGCGTCGGCGGACCTCTTCGTCTTCCCGACCCTTTATGAGCCGTTTGGGCAGGTCCATTTGGAAGCGATGGCGAGCGGGTTGCCGGTCATTACCAATGCGGGATGCGGCGGGGCGGAGATCGTCCGGGAGGGGGAGAACGGGGCGCTTTTAAAAGATCCGACCGACTCACTTTTGCTTGCAGAGAAGATCAATTCTTTCTATAATGAAGCCCGCAGCGACCCCCGGTTCATGGAACGGACGGGACGCGCGGCCCGTCGGGAGGCGGAGCGATATCCGCCCGAGAAGGCCGCTCGGGAGATGGTGGCGCTCTACCGGGAGATCGTCGCCGGGGGTCGGCCCGATTGTTAAAGACGGTTCCGATTTCCTTGAAGGAGGGGCGGCTCGTCGGGGAGGTGAATGCCGAATATGAGGATCCTTCCTTTCGACATTTTCTCGATCGGCTTCCGGAGGCGATTGCGGAGAATCGCTATCCGCTGCTGCATGCGCGGGAGGACCGTCTCTATCTTGTGATTGAAATCGAGCGGTCCGGTCGAAAAGAGCCGCTCTTCGTCAAAGTGGATGATTTTACCCGCCGGGTCCGGTTCAAAAAGTGGATTCGAAATCGCTTCGTCCGCTCCCGCGCCAGAAAATCGTGGCGCGCCGGCGAGGCGCTGATGAAAGCATCGCTCCCGACGCCGACGCCGATCGCCTTTTTGGAGAGAAGACTTTGCGGATTCCTGCTCCAATCGTATCTTCTGGTGGAACAGATTCCCTCGGCGGAGGCGGTCCATCAACGGTATGCGCGCTTATACGAAGGGTGTGCAGATGGAGTACGGTTGCGTGAGAAAGAGGACCTGCTCCAGACGCTGGCCGGCGCATTGGCGACGCTGCATGGGGCCGGAATGTTCTACGGCGATTTGAAAGCGAGCAATGTGCTCGTCTATCCGGCGGAGGGGAAGGTCCATTTGACCTTTGTCGATTTGGAGTCGGTCCGAATTTCAAGAGAGATTTCGCTTGCGCGACGGATTGAAGATTTGGGAAGCCTGCTCAGCTCTTTTCTCGGGATCGTTTCCAGACGGGATGCCGTTCGTTTCCTCCAGCGGTATCTCGCGGCGGCTTCAAACCTGAAGGTCGACCGGAAAGTGTTTTTCAGGAACATTTATCAGCATGCCATTCAACGAAAGGGACGGGGCCCAGCCTCCGCCTGAAGGGAGTAGAGGTGGATAAATACACGGCAAAGAAACGTTATCAAAATACCGCGGTTGCAGGTCGTTACGATCGAGACCGGTACCAATCGATTTGGGGACAGTTGAAAAACAAACAGACCCATGCGACCCTCGCCAAGGCGCTCGCCTCCTTGCCCCCTCAGAGCACCGTGGTCGATATCCCGTGCGGCACCGGCCGCTTCGGGGCGTTTTTATCCGATTTGGGACACCGCTGGATCGGCTCCGATATCTCGGCTGAGATGATGTCTTTTTCACAGAAAAAGTTGGCGGGGAGCGCCGGCATTCTCGGACATCTGCGATGCGATGCGGAGCGGCTTCCCTTGCGGGATAAGAGCGTCGACTGTGTCCTCTCGATCCGCTTTCTTCCACACCTGCCGATCGAGGTCAAACATGAGGTGTTGAAAGAGATGGGCCGGGTCAGCCGGCGTTGGTTGGTCATCGATCATACGTATCGAAATCCATACAAAGCGTTCTGGAGAGACCTCGGATCGAAACTGGGGGTCGGAAGTGGAAAAAAACGCCGGCCGAAGGATGAGATTTTTCGTGAAATCGAGCGGGCCGGGCTGAGAATTGAGCAGGTTTTTCCCGTCTCGCGGATCTTCTCGGACAACATGATCCTCCTCTGCAGCAAGATCTGATTTCTCGCCTGAAAAAGGCCCCCCCTGCAGGAAAAGCCATTCCGCCCCGTGGTTGCTTCGGCGGGGGCGGCACGCTATTCTTCTCCAGCTGAAAGTGCCGCGTCACTTGAGCGTTCCTCGGTGTCAGGGAGACCTTCTAGAGATCTTTAACCCGAGATTGGAAGGCCCCTTTCATCCGATTCGCTCTTTTCCCGACACCTTTAAAATCAACGAATTAACCCCAACTTATTCTTGCAATGTTTCCCCTGTTTTGATATATCTATTACACCTCAAAAATCTTTAGCGGGTTACTCCGGAACATATAAAGTTTTTACCGATCGTTTTCGATATCATGGGAAACAGATACGGCTTCTTATTTAGTCTATAACTAGAAAACAGATCCAGCTTGGATTTAGGTGATCTCCGGCTCGAATGGTTCATCGATCATTGGGAGAAGGTATGTACGGTGTGGTTTTGGCAGGAGGAAGTGGAACCCGTTTCTGGCCGTTGAGTCGGGAGGAATATCCGAAGCAGCTTCTGAAGATTTTCGGCAATCAGACCCTCATTCAGGCAACCCTCTCGCGGATCTCCGATTTAATTCCATCCGACCGGATCTACATCGTTACCAACCCGTCCCAGGCGGAGCAGATTAAGTTTCAATTAGATCCTGTCTTTGGTGAGCCTCGGTTTATCTCGGAGCCGATCGGAAGAAACACCGCCGCGGCCATCGCCCTTGCAGCGATCCACCTTCGGAAGAAGTTTGAAGATGGGGTGATGGTGGTCCTTTCGGCCGATCATTTTATCCGCCAGCCTCAGGCTTTTCTGGAGGCCCTTCGCTTGGGAGAGAAGCTTGCCCATGAAGGCTATCTGGTGACACTGGGAGCAAAGCCGACCCGGCCGGAGACCGGCTACGGGTATATTCAGCGGGGAAAGCCTTTCGCCGGACAGATGAGCGCGGCCGCGGTCGAACGTTTTGTTGAAAAGCCGAGCCGAGAGACGGCGGAGCAATATCTGAAACGGGACGACTATTTCTGGAACACCGGTATTTTTCTCTGGAAGGCGTCGACCATTCTGGCCGAGATCAAACGGTTTCTCCCGGAGTTGGCGGAAGGGCTCAAAGAATTTGATCAAAAGATCGGAACGGAGCAGGAGGCGGAGACGCTCCAGCGGATTTATCCGGCCCTCCCCTCGATTTCGGTCGACTATGCCGTGCTTGAAAAATCAGACCGGTTGGCGGTGATTCCGGCCGACATGGGGTGGGAGGATGTCGGCTCCTGGAGCGCGCTGGACGAGGTCATCGAGCGGGATGTCGACGGCAACATTCTTACCGGAAATGTCGTTAATATCGACAGCCAGAACAGCATTATCTATGGAAACAAAAGGGTGGTCGCCGTCGTCGGCTTAAAAGATATCGTCGTCGCCGATACCGACGATGCGACGCTCATCTGTGCGAAGGACAAAGCCCAAGAGGTGAAGAAAGTCGTCGAAGCGCTCAAAAAGAGAAACGGCGACGAGCACCGGGTGCATCGGACGGTGGTTCGAGCATGGGGAAGCTATACCGTATTGGAGGAGGGGCGGGACCATAAAATTAAGCGGATTGAAGTCAATCCCGGCGCGCGTCTCTCTCTCCAGATGCATTCAAAGCGGAGCGAGCATTGGGTGGTCGTTTCAGGAACGGCGCGGGTCACCTGCGGTGAGAGCGTCTATACCATTCAGGCAAACCAGAGTACGTTCGTCCCGATGGGGGTGAAGCACCGCTTGGAGAACCCGGCCGAGGAGCCGCTTCAGATTATCGAAGTGCAGTGCGGAGGCTATGTAGGAGAAGACGACATCGTCCGTTTCCAGGACGATTACGGGAGGGTGGAGGCCCGCAAGAGCTGACATGTCGATCTTCAGAGAATACGACATCCGAGGAATTTATGGCACGGCGTTAACCGAAGCGGTCGCCGAGGGGATCGGAAAGGCGTTCGGGACGCTGATCCGACGCTCCGGCGGAAAGAAAATTTCGCTCGGTTATGACATTCGCCTCAGCAGTCCGTCGCTTCGAGAAGCCCTTTTGACCGGCCTTCTCTCCACCGGTCTTCATGTCGTCGATATCGGCGCCTGCCCCACACCGGTCCTCTACTTCTCCCTTTTCGAGCTCGATATCGACGGCGGGGCGATGATCACCGCCAGCCACAATCCGGCCGAATTTAATGGGTTCAAGCTCTGCCGCGGAAAGGGAACCCTCTTCGGCGCCGAAATCCAGCAGGTCCGGACGATGATGGAGCGGCGCGATTTTGACCAAGGGGAGGGGGAGCTCACCTTCGAACGTGATTTCCTCTCGCGCTATTTACAGTATTTCGTCAAACATTTTGGCTCTTTTCGATCGAAGAAGGTCGTTATCGACTGCGGAAATGCCGCCGCTGCCCTGATTGCCCCCCAGATTTTCAAAGAACTCGGCTGCGAAATGATCCCGCTCTACTGCGAGCCGGATGGCCGGTTTCCAAACCATCACCCCGACCCGACCGTCCCGGAGAATGTCGCCGACCTGATTGCGGTGGTGCGGAAAGAGGGGGCCGATGTCGGCTTGGCTTTCGACGGCGATGCCGATCGGCTCGGCGCGGTCGATGAGAAAGGGGAGATCATTTGGGGGGACAAGTTGACCCTCCTTTTCGCCTCGACGATTTTAAGGGACCATCCCGGCGCGTCGATTATCTCGGAGGTGAAGGCCTCCCAAATTCTGTATGATGAGGTGACCCGGTTGGGCGGCAATGCCATCATGTGGAAGACCGGTCACTCCCTCATCAAGTCCAAGATGAAGGAGACCGGCGCGCTGCTCGCCGGAGAGATGAGCGGGCATCTCTTTTTCGCCGATCGCTACTTCGGCTATGATGATGCGATTTACGCCGGCTGCCGGTTGGTCGAAATTCTGGTCAAGGAGAATCGCCCCTTGTCGTCTTTCTTCACCGACCTCCCGAGCACCTTCGTAACGCCAGAAATTCGGGTCGATTGTGCCGATGACCAGAAATTTAGTATTGTTGAAAAATGCCGGGACTATTTCTCAAAGAAATATAAAACGGTCGATATCGACGGGATACGAATTTTGTTTGATGATGGATGGGGATTGATCCGCGCTTCGAACACGCAGCCCGCGTTGGTGCTGCGCTTTGAGGCAAGCTCACTTCAGCGGTTGGAAGAGATGCAACGCTATGTGAGCGGGGTCTTACGGAAAATCCGTTAATTTTATTCTGTTAAAGATTATTAGGAAAGATGAAAAAAGCACTGATTACCGGGATTACAGGGCAAGATGGTTCTTATCTCGCCGAATTCTTGTTGGAGAAGGGATATAAAGTTTTCGGAATGGTCCGACGATCCAGCTCTGAGAACTATGAGCGGGTAGAGCATATCCGCGACCGACTTCATTTCATCCAGGGGGATCTAACCGATCAATCTTCGCTGGATGAGGCGATTAAAGGGATTATGCCGGAAGAAGTGTATAATCTTGCTGCCCAGTCGTTTGTTCCCACATCCTGGAACCAGCCGGTTTTAACCGCCGACGTCACTGGTTTAGGCGTGACCCGTATTTTGGAGGCGATCCGGAAACATAAACCGGATGCGAGGTTTTACCAGGCCTCCTCTTCCGAAATGTTTGGGAAAGTTCAAGAGACCCCCCAGACGGAGAGAACTCCTTTTTATCCACGAAGTCCTTATGGCGTTGCAAAGGTCTATGGCCATTGGATTACGGTTAACTATCGCGAAAGTTATAACATTTTTGCCTGCTCAGGTATTCTCTTCAACCACGAATCCCCTCGCCGGGGCCTGGAATTCGTTACCCGAAAGGTAACGAATACAGTGGCTAAAATCAAACTGGGACTTGCAAAAGAACTTCGGATGGGCAATATGGATGCCAAGCGCGACTGGGGGTTTGCCGGAGATTTTGTCGAAGCCATGTGGTTGATGCTTCAACAGGATCAGCCGGAAGATTATGTGATTGCTACCGGCCAGGCACATTCCGTGGAGGAATTAGTCGAAATTGCATTCGATAGCGTAGGATTGAAAGCGAAGGATTATATTACTGCAGATCCGAAATTTTTAAGACCGGCAGAGGTCGATTTTTTAATTGGCAATTCAGAGAAAGCGAGGAAAAAATTGAAGTGGGTCACACGTGTTCCTTTTGAAGAACTCATTTTAATGATGGTCCAACAGGATCTTCGTATTCTCAAAGCAAGATAATAGAGGCTCGATAGATGAAAGCGCTCATCACGGCAGGCGGCAGAGGTACGCGCCTTCGGCCTATTACCCATACAAGCAATAAACATCTCATCCCTATTGCAAATAAACCGATGATTCATTATGCCCTCGAAGCGGTAACGGCTGCTGGAATTCGAGAGATAGGAATTGTTGTCAACCCCGAAACAGAGGAAGAATTACGGGTGGCTCTCGGATATAAGGGACCGTCGGGAGCGAAGATCAGCTACATTACCCAAGAAGCACCGTCCGGGTTGGCCCATGTGGTAAAAATTTCGCAAGATTTCATCAAGAAGGATTCGTTTGTTTTTTATCTGGGCGACAACGTCATTATTGGCGGAATCAATCATTTTGTAAAAGCCTTTTCAGAAACCAAGACCAATTGCCATCTGGTTCTCTCCAAAGTGAAAGACCCGCAGCGATTTGGCGTCCCTGAATTGAAGAATGGCCGGATTATCGGAATTGAAGAAAAACCAAAGCGGCCGAAAAGTCCCTATGCCGTCACGGGTATTTACATCTATGATCAGAATATTTTTGAAGCAGTCAATAAGATTAAGCCAAGTAAACGAGGAGAGCTTGAGATCAGCGATGCACACCAGTATTTGATTGAGAGCGGCTTCGGCGTCAGCTATTCAGAGATCACCGGTTGGTGGAAGGACACAGGACAGCCTGAGGATCTCCTTGAAGCAAATCGGTTTGTGCTGGATCAAATGATAGAAAGTCCAAACGGATTGCTAATTGATGGAGAGGTGGATTCCAAAAGTGAGTTACGGGGGAAAGTGATTGTTGAGAAGGGTGCAAAGGTCATTCAGAGCCAGATTCGGGGTCCCGCTATTATCGGTAAAGGAACCCGAATTGAAAATAGCTATATCGGCCCATATACTTCAATATATCACGACTGTATCATTAAGCATAGCGAGCTGGAATACAGTATTGTTTTGGAGCGATGTCAAATTACAGACGTAGACGTTCGGATTGAGAAGAGTCTTCTCGGAAAAGAGGTCGAACTTTTTCGAGGAACGGCCAAGCCGCGGACCCAGAAATTTATCATCGGTGATCAAAGCCGGATTGAACTAAGCTAGACTGAAAGGTCAGCAATGAAGATTTTGGTGACAGGCGGAGCCGGATTCATCGGGAGTAACTTCGTCCGATATTTTCTTGAACAGAACCTCTCTGTTTCGATTATTAATCTTGATAAACTTACTTACGCAGGTAACTTGGAGAGTCTCGGTGATCTAGAGGCAAATCCACGGCATCGGTTTGTACGCGGCGACATTACGGACCCTGTTTTGGTAAACAGCTTGGCTCAGGAGGTTGAAGCCATCATCCACTTTGCTGCGGAGACTCATGTCGATCGTTCCATCGTTAATGCCGATGAATTTATCCGTACCAATGTCTATGGGACTTATATCCTTCTCGAGGCCTCGCGGAAATATTGCCATCACAGGTTTGTCCATGTTTCGACCGACGAAGTATATGGAAGCAGACTCGAAGGATTTTTTAAAGAAGAAGATCCGCTCTCGCCAACGAGCCCCTACTCGGCGAGCAAAGCCAGCTCCGATCTCTTGGTTTCCTCTTATTATAAAACCTATGGTCTCCCAACACTCATCACTCGATGCTCGAATAACTTTGGTCCATATCAATTTCCTGAGAAGTTAATTCCGCTGATGATTACGAACGCTCTGGAAGACCGACCGCTTCCGATCTACGGCGATGGCTTCTATGTGCGCGATTGGCTTTATGTTCTGGACCACTGTGAAGCGATTGACCGTGTTTTTCACCACGGTCTCCCCGGAGAGACTTATAATATTGGTGGGCAGGGTGATAAGAAAAACATCGAAGTGGTGCACTTTATCTTGGACGTTCTTAAGAAACCCAAATCTCTGATCCAATATGTCAAAGATAGACCGGGACACGACCGAAGGTATGCGATCGACCCTGGCAAGCTGGAAAATGAACTTGGCTGGAAGCCAGCTCATCTCTTTGATAAAAGCCTGGAAGAGACAATCCATTGGTATGTGACTCGGACTGATTGGTGGAAGCGGGTCAAATCAGGTGAGTATCTCAAAATGTATGAGAAGATCTATGGTGTTTCGCTATGAAGGTTCTTATCTCCGGGGCCGGTGGAATGTTGGCCCGGGCGTTCTTAAATAAAATACCGACTGGATGGGAGGTCTGGGCCGCGGGTAAGAATGAGTTGGATATTACAAACGAACAAGAGGTAAGGAATGCAGTTGGAAAGTTCAGTCCCAAGATCATTCTCAACTGCGCTGCATTCACACGTGTCGATGAATGTGAAGAGAAAAGAGATTTTGCGTTTGCGGTGAATTGCCGTGGCGCCGGATATCTAGCCGAAGCGGCGCATCAATGGGGGGCCTATCTGGTCCACTTCAGCACGGATTACATCTTTGACGGCACTGGACAGACACCCTATTATGAGGATAGTCCGGCGAATCCTTTGAGTGTCTATGGTGTTTCAAAATGGGAAGGAGAGTGCCTCGTCCGGAAGTATCTTCAAAATTATCTTTTGATCCGAACACAGTGGCTTTATGGGCAGGGCGGAAATCATTTTGTAAAAACGATTTTAAAATTAGCCGAGAAGCAAAGTGTCTTAAAGGTGGTGGATGATCAGATCGGCTCGCCGACCTGGACGGAAGATCTTTCTGAAGCGACTCTAAGGTTAATTGAGAAGAGAGCGACAGGAGAGTACCACCTTGTAAATGAAGGCCATTGCAGCTGGTACCAGTTCTCAACCCGCATTGTCGAAGAGGCAGGCCTTTCAACCAAGGTGATTCCTTGTTCGACTAAAGAATTCCCTCGGCCTGCCAGACGTCCGGCCTATTCCGTTCTTTCTACTAACAAGGCAAAGTCGGAGCTAGGATGGGAACTTCCAAATTGGGAGACTGCGCTAAAAAGATTTATGAGAGCGGTATAGGAGGCCCTCATGTTTAAAAAAGGAAAAATTAACGGTGTGGAAATTCGCCCCCTGAAGAAATATGTTGATGAGCGAGGATGGCTCTCTGAGCTCTTTCGGGAAGATGACGTCGAAAAATCGATTATGCCGGTTATGTCATACATCTCTCTCACTCGACCCGAAGTGACGCGCGGACCTCATGAGCATGTTGATCAAACCGATTATTTCTGCTTCATCGGTCCGTCTAATTTCAAAGTAACTCTTTGGGATAATCGCGAGAGAAGTTCAACTTACCAAAGTAAGATGCAATTCGTCGTCGGCGAGGATGCCCCGACAGTGGTGATCGTTCCGGAAGGGGTGGTTCACTCTTACCAAAATGTGGGCGGAAAAGATGGGATTGTCATCAATTGTCCGAACAGGCTTTTTATGGGCCGAGGGAAGAAAGAGGCTATTGATGAGATTCGGCATGAGGATGATCCGAATTCCCCTTTTGTGATTGATCTTCGTCCAGTGCATTAACTCTTCTCTTTTATTCAGTATGGATTTATATAGATAGGTCAACATTGGATCTCGTTAAACCGCTTTTAAACTTCCTTCGAAGAATTATTCAAAATCGTTATATGATCCAGAGTCTCGTTGTTCGGGATATCCGGGCTCGATATGTTGGATCCCTTCTAGGTATTTTCTGGTCTGTGATCCATCCTTTATCTCAGCTGTCGATTTATTATTTTGTCTTTTCTGTAATTTTAAAAGTAAAACTGGGCCCTGAATATGGTGGAACCCATTTCTCCATTTGGCTAATAGTGGGATTACTTCCTTGGATGTTCTTTTCTGAGGTCGTTATGCGGGCCCCTGGCGCGGTTTTAGAGCAGGCTAATTTGATTAAGAAGACCATTTTTCCTTCTGAAATTCTACCCTTTAGTCATCTCGCTGCAGCCATGGTAAATCATTTTATAGCAGTAGCGATCCTTTTAATTCTTATTGGTATTTTTGATATAGGGCTTTCATTTAGAGCGATTCTAATCGTGCCTTACCTTATCTCCATTGGGATATTTGCCATGGGCATTTCATGGATTTTATCCGCCTTTAATGTCTTTTTCAGAGATATCGGTCAGGTTATCGGGGTTTTTATTAACATCTGGTTTTATTTTACTCCCATTATTTATCCGAAAAATCTTATCCCAGACAGATTTCAAGAATTGCTCAAGTTGAACCCGATGCTTCACGCGGTAGACGGTTATCGCTTGGCCCTGTTGGGGCAGAAAGATCCCAATCCACTCGGCTTGGTATACCTCTTCACTATTGGCTTGTGTTGCTTTGCAATTGGGGGTCTGGTATTTAAAAAGTTAAAACCGGCCTTTGCGGATGTCCTCTAACTCATGAATGCGATTGAGGTTAACCATTTAACTAAAATTTACCGTTTATATCGCTCTCCTAAAGATCGTATAAAGGAGATGTTTCACTTCAACGGCAAAAAATATCACCGAGAGTTCTATGCGTTGAATGATATCTCCTTTAATATTGAAAAAGGGCAGACGGTTGGGATTATCGGACAAAATGGGAGCGGGAAGAGCACACTGCTCCAGATGATTTGTGGAGTGCTCCAGCCTACCAACGGATCAGTGAAGGTGAATGGCCGTGTTGCAGCCTTGCTTGAACTCGGAGCGGGATTTAACCCGGAATTTACGGGGCGAGAGAACGTATATATGAATGGAGCTCTAATGGGGCTGAATCGGCAAGAGATGGATCAGCGATTTCCTGCAATAGAGGACTTTGCCGAAATAGGAGAGTTTATTGATCAACCGGTAAAAGTTTATTCGAGCGGAATGTTTGTGCGGTTGGCTTTCGCTGCTGCTATTAATGTTGATCCCGATATCTTAATAATAGATGAAGCCCTGGCCGTTGGAGATGTGGTTTTTCAGCACCGATGTATGAGGAAAATAAAAGATCTTCAAAAAAATAATATATCAATTCTTTTTGTTAGCCATGATACAGGAGCAATTAAAACACTCTGTTCTTCCGCAATGCTAATAGATCAAGGTAAACTGATTTGCCATTCCGACCCAGGATCTGTTGTAAATATTTATCATGCACGAGTTGCAAATAGTTATCGGAGTGAGCAAGTCTCTCTTGATCATACGGAAGAGTTTCCGACGCAAGCAGTATCATCTAATTTGTTGTTTAAAGAGGATTCCTCTTTTGATGAAAGGGTAAAACTTTTTCGACATGGCAGCGGTGAGGTAAAAATTAAGAATGTTGAAATCCTTGATGAGAAGTTAGATCCTATAGATTCTATTAATTTCTACCAAAGAATACTCCTAAGAGTTCATATCCTCTATTCTCAGGATGTGAATTTTTCTATTCTTGGATTTATTTTTAGAGATAAAAATGGGACGGACGTCATCGGGACTAATACTTTTGAAGAAAATAAGTCGCTTCCTGCCAGAAAAACTGGCGAGACACTTGTTGTCGATTTTATCCAGAATATTCCATTAACACCAGGAACGTATAGTGTTACGGTAGCACTTGCATATGACGACAGCTTGCCCAGGTATTTTGATTGGGTAGATACTGCAACCATCATCCAGGTTCTCCCACCAAAGTATAAGAAAATTCAATCTAAAGTTTGGGTTCCGGTAGATATTGTAATTCATTCATGAACGAGAGTCGTATTGAATAAATCACTTACTTTTAGTCTGGATTGATCATGATGAGTGGAAGGCATATTTACAATCAGATTTTTGATCCTAACGCTCAAGATGCGCTCGGAAGGATTGGTCGAATGATCGAGGCCGGTTCGACTGTTCTGGAACTCGGTCCGGCAACAGGCTATTTCACACGCTACTTATCTGAGATCTTGAAGTGTACCGTCGACTGTATAGAGTGGTCGGAAGAGATGGCTCAATGTGCCGCACCATACTGTCGAGAAATGTGGGTTGCAGATCTTGACCAAATTAACTTGTATTCACGCTTTAAAGAAGGAACATATGATTACATCATCGCGGCAGACGTATTGGAACACCTGAGAGATCCATGGCGGGTTGTAGAAATGTGCAGACCGTTGCTTCGGACTGGTGGGAAGTTGTTGCTCTCTATTCCAAATATTGGGCATGCTGCTTTGGTGGGAGATTTGTTAAAAGGAAATTTTGAATATCGTGACGAGGGACTTCTAGATAGAACGCATCTTCGCTTTTTTACAAGGAAGAGTGTTTTATACATGCTTCGATCATCAGGTTTTAGAGTTGACAGCTTTGATGCCAATATAGTAATGCCTGAATATACAGAATACAAATACCATCTCGAGTTCCTCCCAATTATATTACGACAACAGTTGTTGAGCCATGCTGATGCTTTAACATACCAATTTATTGTCTCAGCGACTGTAGGAAAAATGACTGAAGAGCAATGGGAGACGTTATCTTTACCGAATGTTTCATCTAAACCGTCTTTTCAAGTTGCGTTGTTCTGGACCTCTTCCAATGGGAGTTTTACTGAGGAAAGGAGTAAATCTATTTGGGCTCCTATAGGTATAGAGCGCCAACTCCTACGTTTTGAATTACCAGATCATATCGATATTCAGAGATTACGGCTGGATCCTTCAGATCGACCAGGGTTTTTCCATTTGTTTTCAATTCATCTTAAAGGAAGGAATTTATTGAATGGAATCGAAGAGAATTACTGGAGTTTGAACAACATAGATGAAATCATGCAGAATGTTCAGTTGGATAACATTCATTTTTGCCAGGAACCTTTAGGTGCAGTGTTTGTAGCGACAACCGGTGATCCTAAATTGTTTTTGGACCTCCCTATCCACCTTAGTTCTGTTAAACAGATCTCATGGACATTGGAAGTTGATATGGATTGGCCTATGTCTGCTGATTTTCTTATTGCTGATATTTCCTTTGCGGCAGAAAATAAAAGGTTAGAAGAAAGTCTTCATCAGCAAGGCCAAAAGGCAGCGGAACTCGAGTTCTCTATACATGTCGAACGGCAAAAACTGGAGGCAATTAGTAAAAAGGTAAATCAGCTTGAACAGGAGCTAGAAGTTCGGCAAAGGAGATTGACCGAAGAGGAAAAAACTGTGAAAGAACTCACAGCCACATTGGAAAACAAGTTAAGTGAGTTAGATTCCAAAACACGAGAAAATGTCGAGTTGCATTTAAAAGTTCTAGATTTGGATAAGCAGTTGGCTGATAGTCTTAATCGAAAAGGCCGGTATTTAAGAAAAATATTTCGAAAGGGAAAGGCTTTGTTTTTAGAGATTAATAATCTTTATTCAAAGATCGTTTTATATTTTTCTAAGCTCAGAAAAGGCGTTGAGGTAACGCCTACGGGAAGTTTCAAGGGGAATCTAGAGTTACCCTTGACCCTAGCGGTGCTAGAAAATGGTTTACTGAAGATTCATGGTTGGCTATTTGCTGAGGATTTGTCTACTCTTGTATTGCGTGTAATACTAGATGGAAAATCTTCGATTCAGTTAAGGCATGGTATCCAACGCGATGACGTTCTAAGAGCTTTTCCTCATTTTCCCCAAGCGAAATATTCTGGATTTGAAGGAACGGTGCCTATAGATTTGGCTGGCCAGGGCGGGGTTAATTTAGGTATAGAAGCAGAGCTGAAGGATGGTCGTAGGAGGTTGGCTTTTACTCGATCTGTAAAAATAACTAAGCTTGAAGAACAACAGCCAAAATTTTTTCATTCGAAATATGTTTATTTGATAAAATTTATTCTCATGTTGTTATGGAAAACGGTGCAATTCAACGCTCGTGGCCATTGGCCTAAATCATTTAGCGAGGTGCGATTGCGGGTCCGAGTTCTCAAAAATCGGTACCGCTTTATGCAGTTGAAAGAATTTCGGATAAAGCATGCATGGGAATTTCAAACTCCTTATGAGCGTTGGTTGGTCCACAACGCCATGACTCCTACACTTTTCAATTATTTAAAAGAAAAATCACAAAGACTACTGGGAATCGGTCCAAAGATTAGTATTATTGTTCCAGTATTTAACACCCCTCTTGAATTCTTGATGGATATGGTTCAATCCGTAAAGAATCAAATATATCCTAATTGGGAACTTTGTCTGGCCGATGACTGTTCGACCCAAATACAAGTTAAGAACTATCTTTCAAAGCTAGTTCAGGAAGACTCTCGTATTAAGGTTATATTTCGTCAAACTAATGGACATATCTCAGAAGCGACTAATTCCGCATTGGAATTGTCTACTGGAGATTATGTTGCATTTCTTGATCATGATGATGAATTATCAGCTGATGCGATCCTTCATGTAGCAGAGCAAATATATCGTTTTCCCGACGTAGATTGGATTTATACAGATGAGGATAAAATTGACTCTAAAGGCAGACGATATGATCCACAATTCAAAGGGGAATGGAGTCCAGAAATGGCCCTTACCCATAACTATACTCATCATCTTACAGTAATCCGTCGTAGCATTTTACAAAAAGTAGGAGGATTACGGAAGGGATTTGAAGGTGCGCAAGACCTGGATTTGTTTCTCCGTGTATCAGAGCAGACAACTCCTGACCGAATAAGGCATGTTCCGTATGTTTGTTACCACTGGAGGGCGCATGATAAAAGTACTGCCTCTAATGGAAGACAAAAAAAGTATATATTTGAGCACGCGAAACAGGCAATCAATGAAGCTTTGGATCGACGAGGCCTTAAGGCTAAGACTTTTCTCCCATCTTTTGCAGAGAAGCATGATCTTTGTCTTTATCAACTCCATTGGGATGCTCATTTAATAGCAGAAAGTCCCGTAACTATTATTATTCCCACAAAAGATCGAATTGATCTTTTAAAACCATGCATTGATTCGCTTGAGCGGACGGTGGATCCCAAAAGTGTAAATATTTTGATTATTGATGATAGGACTAAGGATATTGAAACGCTTAATTATTTAGAAAAATTACATACCCAATGTTCAATCGATGTAAAAGTTATAAGGCCAAAAAGAGGAGATGGGACGTTTAATTTCGCACGGCTAATCAATGAGGCCGTTGAGTATGTCCAAACGTCTTCAGTGTTAATCCTCAATAATGATATTGAGGCTATGGAACCTGGATGGCTGGAAGATATGGTCGGTTGGCTGACAATTCCTGGAGTGGAGGCAGTCGGAGCACGTTTACTATTTTCAGATCAGACAGTCCAACATGCGGGTATAACTATAGGTCCATATTACGGTTTGGCAGACCATTTCTTCATAGGGCAACATCGAGATCAATTGGGATACCTGTTTTTAGCCCAAATAGTTAGGAATGTTTCCGCGTTAACCGGGGCTTGCCTACTAACTCGAGTGGAAACTTATAAGCGCCTTGGCGGGATGGATGAGCAGATGTTTCCCGTAGCCTACAATGATGTAGATTTCTGTTTACGACTTTGGAAAAGCGGCGGAAGAGCTGTCTATACCCCTCATGCCACATTGGTCCATCGTACTGGAGCTAGCAGAGGCCAGCAATATGACTCTACTGAACATCTTAACTTTATTAAACGTTATCCGAATTATGTTGATCCATTTGTTAATCGAACCCTCGATCGCAATTCTACAGAAATGGCTTTGAATCCAACATATGTAGGGCATGTCTATCCAATTGAAAAGATCAAAATGTTATTGCTGACACACAACCTTAATTTTGAGGGAGCTCCTATTGTTGCGTTTGAATTGGCTAAATATTTAACTGAAAAGGAAGGATTTTCAGTCGTTACGCTGTCACCCTTGGACGGTCCATTGCGGAAGAAGTATGAAGAAGCCGGTCTACCTCTAAAGATTATTAAGGAATCGATTGCAACCGGTGAAAGTGTTACAAAAATGCGTATGAAACTTAAGGATCTTGGGCAAGAGCTTGCAGTAGAAAATTTTGATTTAATTGGATGTAATACGCTCAATACATTTTGGGGGATCGAACTCGCCAAGCTTTTCAATAAACCAAGTATATGGTATGTCCATGAGAGTACCAATATAGAAGAACACTTTCTTTATCTTCCTGATCCTGTTATAGAATTGGTTAAGAGTTCTTTCACTCAAGCATGTCGCGTCGTGATCGCAGCGGATGCAACCGCCCAAATGTAT
Source organism: Candidatus Manganitrophaceae bacterium (assembly GCA_016200325.1). Lineage (NCBI taxonomy): Bacteria > Pseudomonadati > Nitrospirota > Nitrospiria > Candidatus Troglogloeales > Candidatus Manganitrophaceae > Candidatus Manganitrophaceae bacterium. The sequence goes on along the minus strand of JACQEZ010000005.1, from coordinate 24,065 downwards.
CACCATCTTGATAAGGAAGATAGGATTCGTATCGTTCCTGGAGGTCTGCCTCTTGATCGTATTGCGGAATATTGTGAAAAAAATACCAAAGAGAAAATACGTGAAAAATACTGTTTGCCGAAGAATCGCAAAATAATTACATTAATTGGAACCACATGCGAACGTAAGGGACAACATGTTTTTATTGATGCAGCGGACCATTTAATCAGAGATTTCGCTTATTCTAAGGAGGAGTTACTATTTGTCCTCGTTGGAGGTCGCGAGGGTGAATATCTCGATAATCTTCGCAGGCAAATTAAATTGGCCGGAGAAGAATTTTTTAAGATATATATGGAAACTCCAGAAGTTTACGATTTTTATGCATTAAGCGATATTTTTGTCTGTGCCAGTTCAGTAGAATCTTTTCCAATGGTTGTCTTGCTTGCGATGGCTTTTAGACTTCCCCTTATTTCTACAAATGTATATGGTATTCCAGAGATAATTAGCTCTGAAATGGAGGGCCTTCTCGTGCCCCCTGGGCAACCAAAGGTGATGGCTGAACAAATTCATCGAATTTTAAGTGATCTAACTTTGGCAAACCGCCTAGCTTCTCATGCATGGTGCACTGTGCAGCGAAAGTTTGATAATACTAAATTGTTGTCCATGCAGGCTGATTTATGTCGCGAAGCGATTATTTCTTACAAAGGAAACTCTCAATGAATTGTATTGTTCTCGGGGGTGGTGGTTTTTTAGGGTCTCATCTTTGTGATAGTTTATTGGCCGGGGGCCATTTTGTGCGAATTTTTGAAAAGAAAGGGAGCAGCAAGATAAATATAAAGCATCTGATAAATAAGATCGATCTTAAGGAAGGGGATTTTTCTGATCTAGATAATGTTCGAGAGGCACTTTCGGATATGGATATCGTATTCCACTTAATCGGTACTACACTCCCACAATCATCAAATGATAATCCAATCTATGATCTCTCATCGAATCTCGTCGCAACTGTTCAGATGCTAGATATCGCCAAGAGGGAAGGTATAAAAAAGATAATATTTGCTTCATCAGGGGGTACGATTTATGGAGTTCCCCAGGTCCTTCCAATACCTGAAGATCATCCAACCCTCCCTATCTGTTCTTATGGAATTCAAAAGCTTGCCATAGAAAAGTATTTGCATTTGTATCATTGCCTTTATGCAATTGACTACGCTGTTCTGAGGATCTCGAATCCCTATGGAGCACGGCAATCGGTTGAATCGAATCAGGGCGCTATCTCGATTTTCATTGAGAGGGCTCTTCGGGAACAGCCCATTGAAATTTGGGGTGATGGAAGTATCGTGAGAGATTTCATTCATGTTTCAGATGTGGCAAGGGCTTTTGTAAAGTCGATAAATAATTGTACCGATTATCGACTCTTTAACATAGGGAGTGGGGTTGGACATACGCTTCGAGATATTATCTCAGAGATCGAAAAAGAGATGGGACATCAGCTTAAAGTGACATTTACATATGCCAGAAAAATCGATGTGCCGGCAAATGTCCTTGCCATTGAAAGAGCATCCCAGGCATTAGACTGGTCTCCCGATGTCCCATTTTCAATGGGAATCTCACAAATGATCAGGGATAGGAAGCTCTTAAGCTGAGGTTATTGCAAGACTTTAGAGTTGACAATCTATGTGGCATCTTGTATAACAGCATCAAACAAAAATCAATTTCGTTCTATCCTCTATTTTGATAGTAACACTCAATTGATAATGAGTAAGAGAGGAGTGTGTAATGGCAAGCTCAGAGAGATCCGGTGATCAGCGACTTGATCTGGTATTGGTTAATCCAGGCGCGCAGAAGCAGGTATACCAAGGTCTCAGCAGCACACTGACCGCAATCGAGCCACCTGTATGGGTTGGTTTAATCGCGACTTTTGCTCGGAATCATGGCGAAATGGTAAGAATTATCGATGCTGAGGCGGAGGGGTGGTCTCCAGAGAGGGTGGGGGAAGAGATAGGAAAGCTTAATCCCCGGTTAGCGGCGGTCATTGTTTTTGGATCCCAACCTTCAGCGTCCACTCAAAAGATGACCGCCGCAGGGGATACCTGTGGAGCAATTCGACGTCTTGCTCCTGATGTTAAATCGATCCTCGGCGGGGTTCATGTTTCAGCGTTGCCTAAAAAGACTCTTGAAGAGGAACCTGTTGATTTTGTCTGCGAGGGAGAAGGCCCCTTTACGATTCTTGGATTGCTTCGTGTATTAAAAAGTGAAAATCGAGAAGCTTTGGAATCTGTCCCTGGGCTTTGGTATCGGAAATCGGGGGAGATTATTTCAAATCTTCCTGCTCCTATTAGTGATGATTTGGATCGTGATCTTCCGGGGGTGGCTTGGGATCTGTTGCCGATGGAGAAATACCGTGCACATAATTGGCACTGCTTCGGCCGTTTAAATGATCGGCAGCCGTATGCGGTGCTTTATACGAGTTTAGGATGTCCCTTTAAATGTAGCTTCTGTTGCATTAACGCTCCCTTTGGAAAACCGAGCATCCGATATAGAAGTCCTCAAAGTGTGATTCAGGAAATTGATTTCCTTGTTCAGAATTATAAGGTTAAATCGATTAAGATCCTCGATGAGATGTTCGTTCTCAATAAAAAACATGTGCTTGATATTTGTGATCTTTTAATTGAACGCAACTATAATCTTAACTTTTGGGCCTATGCCAGAGTAGATACGGTACAGGAAGAGATGCTTGAGAAAATGAAAAAAGCTGGCATCAACTGGCTGGCGCTCGGGATTGAGTCCGGAAGTAAACATGTCCGTGATGGGGTCCTCAAGAAGTTTGGTCAGGAAGATATTCAGGAAACGGTCCGGGCGATTCAGCGCGCCGGAATTAACGTGATTGGAAATTACATTTTCGGCCTACCCGACGATGATCTTCAGAGCATGCAGGACACGCTCGACCTAGCCTTGGAATTGAATTGTGAATTCGCAAACTTTTATAGCGCAATGGCCTATCCTGGTTCTAAGTTATATAACTTGGCGGTTGAGAAGGGGTGGCCTTTGCCCGAAAAGTGGCATGGTTTCTCGCAGCATGGAATTGATACTTTACCACTTCCGACGGAACATTTGACGGCAGGACAAGTATTGAAGTTCCGAGATGAAGCGTTTCAGATTTATTTCAATAATCCGAGATATTTATCCTATGTTAAAGAAAGATTCGGTTTAGAAACGGTCGACCATATCCGGGAGATGGCGAGCCATAAAGTTGAACGTCGTTGGTATAGGCAGATCCCAACGAAACAAGCGCTTCCCGTAATTTAATCCTGAAATATGTTAAATCGATATGCTCCTGTAGCCTGTCTCGGCTGTAATTCCACTCGAGAAAGAACTTGATTTTAAACGGATCTGGGCGTCCAAACTTCAATATGAGGATCGGTCATGATCGTTAGTCGAACGCCTTTTAGGGTCTCATTTTTTGGAGGTGGGACCGATTATCCTGCCTGGTATCAAGAAAATGGAGGTTCGGTGCTTGCCACGACAATTGACAAGTATTGTTATCTCAGTTGTCGTTATCTTCCGCCCTTTTTCGACCATAAATATAGAATCGTCTATTCAAAAATTGAGACGGTTAAAGACATCGCAGACATCAACCATCCTGCGGTGAAGGCTGTTCTGCAAGAGATGGGCTGCAATAAGGGTCTTGAGGTCCATCATGATGGGGATCTTCCAGCCCGTTCCGGACTTGGATCGAGCTCGTCTTTTACAGTCGGGCTAATCAATGCAATTATGGCAATGAACGGCCAGCATATCTCTAAAGAGGATGTTGCGAAACAGGCGATCCACATTGAGCAAAACGTGATTAAGGAGAATGTCGGTTCTCAGGATCAGATATCGGCGGCCTTTGGCGGGTTTAATAAGATAGAGTTCAAAACGAATGATTCTTTTGAGGTCTTTCCGATTATTATGGATAAACCGAGACAAGAAGATTTTGAGAATCATCTAATGCTTTTCTTCACCGGCTTCTCAAGGATTGCTTCTGATATCGCCAAGTCAAAAATCGAAAACTTTAAAAATCGTGTGGTAGAGCTCTGCAGGATGCGGGAGATGGTAAACGAAGCCATTGCAATCCTTCAGTCCAAGAACGAGCCGATAGAGAATTTTGGAAAACTTTTACACGAGTGTTGGGAATATAAAAAGAGCCTCTCCGATAGAGTATCGACCCCTCAAATAGACTTAATTTATGAGGCGGCAAAGCGTGCGGGGGCTACCGGCGGGAAGATCTTGGGGGCGGGCGGGGGAGGGTTTTTGCTCTTGTTTGTTACCCCAGCGGTTCGCCAGCAGGTGATGGAGAAGCTGAAGTATTTGATCCATGTTCCTTTTCGTTTTGAAAATTCAGGCAGCAAAATTGTGCTTTATCAGCCGAACGGATTAGGTTAAATGCGAGGATGATTCGAGGCGGTCTGCAAAGTATAGGTCGAACTCTCCAAATCTGGGAAGCCAAACGAATATACATCGCAGGTCATCAGGGCCTCATTGGTTCAGCTTTGGTTCGTAGGCTGGAAGCGAAGGGTCAACCGATTCTTACTCGAACCCGAGATGAGTTGGACCTTTGTAACCGTACCCAGGTGGATGCTTTCTTTAACAAAGAGAAACCTGATACCGTTTTTCTTGCTGCCGGTCGGGTCGGTGGCATCATTGAGAATAGAGAATACCCGGCGGACTTTATTACTGAGAACTTAGAGCTTCAGCTGAATGTTTTGCGTGCCTCGCATCAGGCTGGAGTGAAGCGATTGATCTTTTTCGGATCCTCCTGCATGTATCCGCGCGAGTGTCCGCAGCCGATGAAGGAGTCCCAACTTTTAAGCGGCAGACCTGAACCGACCAGCCTTGCTTATGCCATCTCCAAGTTGGCAGGACTGGAGATGTGTCTCTCATATAACCGTCAGTATGGAGAACAGCGGTTCCTTCCAGTTATTCCGAACAGCGCGTATGGTCCCCACGATAATTTTAGTCCAGCTTCTTCTCATGTTCTCTCTGCGTTGATTCGAAAAATGCATGAAGCAAAGGTAAAGGAAGAAAAGTCAGTCGTATTATGGGGAACCGGAGATCCTAGACGAGAATTCATCCATGCGGATGACATTGCAGCTGCGTGTCTTCTCCTCCTGGAGCAGGATGTCTCCAAAGTCGAATTCCCTTTGAATATTGGGGTCGGTTCTGATCAGTCGATCCGAGAGCTTGCCGAGATCATCCGCCGGGTCGTGGGATATGAGGGAAAAATCGAATGGGATACGTCAAAACCTGACGGTGCCCCTAGAAAACTCTTAGACAGTACCCGGTTCATTGCGCTGGGATGGCGCTCCAGGATTACATTAGAAGAAGGTCTTCGAAACACCTATGAATGGTTTATCAAACAAGAAGGTAGCGTTTAAAATGATCCGATACCCTTATACCGGAAGTGGCTTTCAAAGGCAAAAAGAAAAAGGGATTGATTATGACCAAACCTTTTTGGTTTCACTTTATCGGTCAATGCTCCGTATCCGCCTCGTCGAACTCGAGATCGAGCGCCGCTATCATGAAGATGAAATGAAAACGCCAATCCATTTGGTCATTGGACAGGAGGCGGCTTGCGTCGGGAGCACATCCGCCCTTAAGCGAGAGGACCTTGTTTATTCAAGCCATCGAACGCATGGAATCTATCTCGCCAAGGGGGGAGATCTGAAAAGGATGATGTCGGAGATGTATTGCCGCGCAAATGGTTGTGCTGGCTCTCGCGGAGGTTCGATGCATTTAATCGACAAGAGCGTCGGAATGGCGGGAACCTCTGCGATCGTCGGCGGAGCGGTCCCAATTGCCACCGGTGCGGCGCTGGCTGCTCAATTGAAGAAGCAAAATTATGTTTCGATGGTTCTCCTCGGGGATGCAACTACAGAGGAAGGGGTCACCTCTGAGAGCTTGAACTTCGCGGTGCTCAAGAAATTACCTGTTATCTTTTTTTGCGAAAATAACTTCTATTCCGTTTGTTCCTCTCTGGAGACACGTCAGCCGCATGTGGAGATCTACAAGAGGTCTGCCGGCTTCGGTCTTCCGAGCGTCTGCGTCGACGGTAATAATGTCCTAGACGTTTATGAAGCAACTCGTGAAGCCGCGGAGCGAGCCAGGCGGGGAGAGGGGCCGACTTTCATCGAGGCCCGTACCTATCGCTGGAGAGGCCATGGCGGGGCCGGTGACGACAGCGCAACCGGTTACCGAGATTCGGAAGAGGTCAAAGTCTGGCAGAAGTACTGTCCGATTCAGATCTATTACGAGTTTCTTTCCGATCGGGGTGATATAAACGGTATGCAGCGAGAACAAATGGAGAGTGAGATTAACCAAGAAATCCAGGAGGCATTTGCCCACGCCATTGCGAGTCCGATGCCAAAGGAAAAAGATCTTTATACTCACGTTTATAGTGATTAAGAGGTGATTTGAATGCCTTGGGATGAAGGACTAGTCAATTCTCTGGTATATGATGTGCCAGATCCTTCCGAAGGACGGATCTTGGGTTATGCTCAGGCTCTAAACGAGGCGCTCTCTCTCGCGCTAGATAAAGATCGCTCCGTATTCGTGCTCGGGCAGGGTGTAGATGATCCGGGAGGAATGTTTGGTACGACAAAAGGCCTGCCGGAAAAATTCGGTCACGATCGGGTCTTTGATACGCCCCTCTCTGAAGAAGGAATGATGGGCGTTTGTGTCGGCGCCGCGATGAATGGTATGCGCCCCGTTTACATGCATAATCGTCCAGATTTTCTTTTGTTGGCTTTCAATCAGTTGGTGACGCATGCGGCGAAGTTCACTTACATGGATAATGGGCAGACGAGAGTCCCCATGGTTGTCTGGTCTGCGATCGGGCGGGGTTGGGGTTCCGGTGCGCAACACTCCCAAGCGATCCAGGGGCTTTTGCTGGGAGTTCCAGGCTTGAAGATCGTGATGCCGAGTACGCCCCATGATGCAAAGGGCCTGATGCTCGCCGCCATTTATGATAATAACCCTGTCCTTATTTTTGAGCACCGTTGGTTAATGAAGCAGCAGGGGGTTGTGCCGGAAGGAATTTATACCGTCCCGATTGGAAAAGGGATCTATCGCCGACAGGGAAAAGATCTCACCATCGTTGGCGCTTCTCATGTATTAGATCTAGCGATGAAAGCGCTCGACAAATTAAAAGATTCGGATATTACCGCCGATGTGATCGATCTGCGGACGCTTAAGCCGTTGGATGAGACGATCATCCTCGAATCGCTCAGAAAGACCGGAAGAATTTTAGTGGTGGATACCGGTTGGACCATGGGGGGACTCTGTGCTGAAATCGGATGTCTTGCGGCCGAAAAAGGATTCGATGATTTGAGATCGCCCGTTCGACGCATCGGGATGCCTGATATTCCAACCCCAGCTGGCTTTACTCTGGAACAGTATATCTATCCCAGTGTTGACAAGATCGAAAATACGATTAAGGAGATGTGTAAGAAATAGCATGGAAAAGATAAAGAAAAAGTCGGGAAAAGAAGAGCAAAAAATCGAGTATGATCTGACCGCCTCCTCTTGGGGAAAAGAAGAGATTGAGGCGATGCACCGGGTGATTGATAGCGGCATGTTCACCATGGGAGAGAACGTAAAAAAGTTTGAGGCCGCCTTTGCAAAAAAATTTGGAAGTCGTCACGCATTGATGGTGAGTTCCGGTTCTACTGCCAATCTGGTTGGTATTGCCGCTCTCTTCTATAAGAAAGACCGTCCTCTCAAACGGGGAGACGAGGTGATCGTTCCCTCCATCTCTTGGTCAACGACGTATTATCCCCTTCAGCAATATGGACTAAAGCTTAAGTTTCTCGATATCGAGTTGGACACGTTAAATATGGACACCTCCCAACTGGAGCGGGCGCTGACCCCAAAGACCCGGATGGTGGTCGCTGTCAGCATTCTGGGAAATCCGTGTGCGCTCGACAGGCTTCGAAAATTTTGTGACGAGCATGGGCTCTATTTATTTGAAGACAATTGCGAATCAATGGGGGCCGAGCTTGGAGGCCGTCTCTGTGGCACCTTCGGAGATATCGGTACCTTCAGTACGTTTTATTCCCATCATATCTCGACCATGGAAGGGGGAGTGCTCGTTACGGAAGATGAGGAGACGTATCATATCGCCAAATCGCTTCGTGCCCATGGATGGATTCGAGATCTGCCACTAGATACAAAAATCTTTGAAAGACGTTCTGATGATTTTTATGAAGCGTATCGTTTTATTCTGCCCGGTTACAATGCCCGCCCGCTCGAGTTGAGCGGCGCAATTGGCTTGGAACAGTTGAAAAAGCTCGATAAGATGGTTGAAATCAGACGTAAAAATGCGGAGCTGTTTACTTGCCTCTTTAAGGGCGACGAGCGCTTTATTATCCAGAGAGAAAATGGAAAGAGCTCTTGGTTTTCGTTTACCGTGATTCTCAACCCCGATCTTAAGATCGATCGAAAAAAAGTGATGCAGGGGCTCAAGGAGGCGAAAATCAACTTTCGCATTATCACTGGGGGCAATTTTCTTCGTCACGATGTCATCAAGTATTTTGATTATGAGTGTGTCGGAGAAATAAAAAATGCCAATATTGCTCACGATCAAGGCTTTTTCGTCGGTAATTTCCCAACGGATATTTCGGAAAAGATAAAGTACTTTCACAGCGTAATTACCAAGCTGGCTTAGGAACGAGATGGAGGCAATTATTCTCGCAGGGGGACGGGGTACGCGACTCCAGTCGGTTGTCCCCGATCTCCCCAAGCCGATGGCTCCCATCAACGGACGTCCCTTTCTGACCTACCAACTGGATTATTGGATTAAGCAAGGGGTCCTCCGGTTTATCCTTTCGGTCGGATACAAGCGAGATGCGATTCAGGATTACTTTAAAGATAGATATAAAGGGATCGAGATCGTTTATGCGGTAGAGGAACAACCGCTTGGTACCGGCGGCGGATTGTTGCTTGCACTCGAGAGAATCAAGAACCCGAGCCCCTTTCTTGTGCTAAACGGGGATACCTTTTTTGAAGTCGATCTGGAAAAGCTTAAATCGTTTCACCTCGAAAAGAAGGCTGATTTAACGATGGCCCTTTTGGAGGTTGCTGAAAACAGCCGCTACGGCGGCGTGCAGCTCGGAGAAGGAGAGAGAATTGTCGCCTACCGCGGAATCTCCAATCCTAGCAATCGTCTGATCAATGGGGGAGTTTATCTTTTTGAAAAGGGCGCACTCTCCGATGAATGGATTCCTGGAAGCGCGCTATCCCTGGAGGATCAACTTTTCCCAGTGCTGCTTCAGTCGGGAAGCAGAGTTTATGGGTTTAAATCGGCAGGCCGATTTATCGATATTGGGATTCCGGACGATTATTATGCATCCGCTTTAATGCTGGGTGAGATAGACTGAGGAAAGATGAAACATACAGATCGATTGAGAGAAAGTTTGGAAAAGTCGATTTTGGCTAAAAAAGAATTTCTGGCCAACTATGAGCAGGTTGATATCTTCGGCAGGGCGATAGAAGCCGTTGTGGAGGGTTACCGACAAGGAGGTCGGCTCTATATCGCAGGAAATGGGGGGTCTGCGGCGGATGCGCAGCACTTGGCGGCGGAGTTTGTCAGCAAGCTTGCCAAGCCCCGAGCTCCGTTACCTGCCGAGGCTTTGACTGTGGATAGCTCTATTTTAACTGCAATTGGAAATGACTATGGCTATGACGAGGTCTTTGCCCGGCAGATCGCAGGGAAGATGCGAGTGAACGATCTGTTTTTAGGAATTACGACGTCTGGCCGGTCTCCGAATATCCTCAGAGCACTGGAGCAATGTCGTTCGATGAAAATGACCACTATTGTTTTCTGTGGTAGGGACGGTGGAGATGCGAAAAAGCTTTCCGATTTCTGCATTATTGCCAGCGGAGAGGAGACCAGTACCATCCAAGAATTGCATATTGTTCTGGCACACACACTTTGTGCTGCTGTTGAAGCGGAGATGTTTCCAGACGTAGTTTAGCGGCTGTCTAACTTATTCGGAAAGGAAGATGATGAGTTTTAATATTCTCGTTACGGGTGGAGCAGGTTATTTGGGGTCTATTATGGTTCCGGAGTTGCTCAACGCGGGACATAAGGTCACGGTGTTAGACAGCTTTATGTTCGGACAGAATAGCCTTGCCCACGTCTGTCACAATCCCAATTTCAGTGTTGTTCGGGGAGACGTCCGTATCGAAAAGACGGTCGCACCGCTTTTGAAGAAGGCCGATATCATCATCCCGCTGGCCGCTCTTGTCGGTGCGCCCTTGTGTAATCAGGATCCAATTGCCGCTTCCACGACAAACCGTGAAGCAATTTTGACGATGCTGAAAGCATTATCTAAAGAGCAGCGGGTCCTAATGCCAACGACCAATAGCGCATACGGAAGCGGTGATAAAAACAACTATTGTAATGAAGATTCTCCCTTGCGTCCTATCTCACTTTATGCCAAAGACAAAGTGGAGGTTGAAAAGGCCCTTCTTGAGCATGAAAACGCCATCAGCTTTAGGCTTGCGACTGTTTTCGGTATGTCTCCGAGGATGCGGATTGATCTTTTGGTCAATGATTTTACATACAGAGCTGTATATGATCGTTTTGTGATCTTATTCGAGCCTCATTTTAAGCGCAATTATATCCATATTCGTGATGTGGCTCGTGCCTTTCTTGATGGCATCGAACATTTTGATAGGATGAAGGGGGAGGCTTATAATGTGGGGCTCTCCGAGGCCAATCTCTCTAAGCTGGAACTCTGTCAGGCTATTCAGAAACAGCTCTCAGATTTTGTCTTTTTAGAGGCTCCGGTAGGAGAGGATCCGGACAAGCGCAACTATATCGTTTCCAATGAAAAAATTGAGCGGACCGGCTTCAAGCCGATGTATCCCTTGGATTTCGGCATTCAGGAACTGATAAAAGGATATACCATGATCAAGAACTCCAAATATGGAAATGTCTGACGTTGGACGGCTCACTTGATAAGCCGGCCGAGAATTATGACTTCATCATTGTGGGAGCTGGAATTCTCGGCCTCACCACCGCCCATGAGTTAAAGAAGCGCTATCCCGAGGCCCGCGTTGCCCTTTTAGAAAAAGAACCGCATGTTGGGATGCATGCCAGTGGCCGCAATAGTGGGGTGTTGCACTCCGGTATCTACTATGGCAGTGAGACATTAAAGGCGAAGGTCTGCTCGATCGGTGCTGCTCGGATGTGCCGATTTGCCGAAGAATATGGGATCTCGTATCACTGTTCTGGAAAAGTCATTATCGCGACCGGTGAGCTAGATCTTCCCGTAGTCGATCGTTTGCTTAAGAATGCCCGAGAAAATAAGATTCGAGCCGAGCTTCTCGGAGAGGAGGAAATTAAGAAGATAGAGCCTCACGCAGGTCCATATAAGGTAGGGATTTATAGTCCGGACACGGCTGTTATTGACAGTCTGGCCGTGGTCAGAAAGCTGGCTTCCCTCCTTTCTGATAGAGGAAGCCAGATCCTTTTCAATGAAGAGGTTCATCGCATTCAGTCAAAGGAGCGGATTGTACATACCAATCGTCGCCGGTATGGTTATGGGCACCTGTTTAACTGTGCTGGAGCGAATGCAGATTTAATTGCCAAGAAGATGGGGCTGGGGAGTGGGTATGCGCTTCTTCCTTTCAAAGGACTTTATTACAAATTGCGGCCAGAACGAAACGGCCTGGTAAAGGGAAGCATTTATCCCGTTCCAGACATTAGGCTTCCTTTTCTGGGGGTTCATCTAACGCGGGTCGTTAGTGGAGATGTTTATGTCGGTCCCACGGCGATTCCAGCACTTGGCCGAGAGAATTACGGAATTTTCGGTGGAATCAAAATGGCGGAGGGGTTGAGAATTGGACGCCATGTGGCCGGCATGTACTTGAGGAACCATCAGAACTTTCGTCTGCTTGTACACACAGAAATGCGGAAATATCGTAAACGCTCTTTTTTGGAAGCAGCCCGCAAACTCGTGCCGGAATTGACCTCCGAAGATCTAGTGCCCTCCAACAAAGTTGGTATCCGTCCGCAGTTGGTCAATATTGAAATGAAAAAGCTCGAGATGGATTATATCATTGAAGAGACGCCAACTTCTACGCACGTCCTCAATGCAATTTCTCCCGCATTTACCAGCTCTTTTGCTTTTGCCGAGCTACTGGTTGATCGATATGAAAAGTCCTTTAAACAGACGGTGTCTCAATGAGTAAAGGACGAGGGACGAAATTCATTCTCCGCGATCGAAGATTGGTTTGCGAAAACAGTAAGTTTAATGTTTTTTTTGACTTCATTGAAGGAGCAAATGGAGAGGTTGTCCGGGATTATCTTGTTATTGCTCCTAAAAGCAGGGCTGAGAATCTCATCACCGGGGTTGCCATCCTCCCGATCTTGAAGAAGCAAATCGGACTTATTAGAGTATACCGGCACGGAATTCAAGATTACTCCTGGGAGATCCCTCGGGGATTTATCGACGAAGGAGAAGACCCTGCCATCTCCGCGATCAGAGAATTGGAAGAAGAAACGGGTTTGGGTTGCAAACCGGAGAGGATGAAGTCATTGGGATACTTAACACCTGAAGCAGGAATCCTCCAGGCACGGATTCATATCTTCGGAGCTTTAGAATGTTTTAATATAAGGCCTTTTAGTGGGGAAGAATTTGGCCACAAAGAGCTTCGATTTTTTCCAACGTCAGATATTGCTCGGATGGCTGCGGATTTCGTGATTCAAGATCCTTGCACTTTGGTAGCGCTTTATCGAAGAAATTGCATTTGAACGTAAATGTGCACGATATGGTTGAATAACTTGAATATAAGTGACGATCCATCGACGCAGAAACGGAATGAGACTTTCTTAGAGCAACCTGAAGATGCTCAAGAGCCCGCTTTGACCTGTCCGTCTAAAGAGAATCACTTCCTTGATAGAAAACGCTTAATAATGATCGTGTTCTTTCTGGTTTCCGTTTTTTGGTTTTTTTATTTGAGACGTCAGGGATATATTCGGGCGGAGTACCTCCTGGTCTATTTAGAGTCTCATCCGACTTTGGCACCGGTTCTGTTTATTTTACTTTATGGTATCCTGCCTGTTTTTTTTCTTCCGACCCTACCGTTAAACCTCGGGGCTGGTTTCCTTTGGGGGCCCTGGCTTGGAAGTTTTTTGGCAATTTTAGGGGCAGCTATGGGAGCGTCCCTCGCCTTTCTCAGTTCGCGGTACTTGGTCGGAGGCTATTTCAAAGAACAGTTTAAACAACCGATTTGGAACCGATTAAAAGAAGGAATTGATAAACAGGGATGGAAAGCGGTTGCGTTCACCCGGATTGCACCTATCTTCCCGTTCGGTCCTTTGAACTATTTTTGGGGAATTACTCCGATTCCGTTTAGACGATATGTTTGGGTATCGGCGGTGTTTATGACCCCTCCAATTATTTTATTTTCCTTTTTAGGGTACTCGGTTGGAGACCTTGTTCTGAAGGAAGAATCTTATGACTTCACAAAGCATGTTTTTCTCCTTTCCGGCGCTGCGGGTTTGCTGGTTTTTGTAAGAGTAATGATAAAACGGTTTTTTAAAAAAAAGGAATCTGAACTTTCCTAAAGGACAGAGAAAGGCGATTTGGATGAAAGTTACACTGGTAGTGACCACTTTAAACGAGGTCAATGGCATGAAAGCGATCATGCCAAGAGTGAAAAAGGAGTGGTGTGATCAAATCATCATTATGGATGGCGGGTCGACGGACGGCACAATCGAATACGCTAAAGAAGAGGGATATTCCGTTTATGTGCAAAAGAAGAAAGGTTTCAGGCACGGCTACAACGAGATCCTTCCCTTCGTTCAGGGAGATGTGATCATTACTTTCAGCCCGGACGGAAATTCGATTCCAGAGCTGATTCCGGATTTGATAAAGAAAATGTCGGGAGGCTATGACATGGTGATTGCCTCGCGCTACTTGGACGGTGCGAAAAGCCACGATGACGACTTTGTAACGGCCTTTGGCAACTGGCTTTTTACGAAAACCGTTAATATCCTTCACGGGGGCCACTATACGGATGTAATGGTGATCTTTCGGGCGTATAGAACTCAATTGGTTTATGATTTGGAATTAAATAAAGATGAAGGGTACTCTACTCCTGAGAAGCTTTTTAATACCCGGATCAGTTGGGAACCACTGCTTTCTGTCCGGGCAGCTAAGAGAAAGCTTAAGGTAACGGAAATCCCTGGTGATGAGCCTCCAAGAATCGGAGGGGAGCGGAAACTTCAGGTATTTAAGTGGGGCGCAGCATACTATTTTCAGTTTATTCGAGAGAGGTTTTTCTGGAGGTAAAGAAGGAGATCTGAATCGAGAGCGACCGCCATCTTTATGGTCTTTTCCTCAGGGTCTGGCTGGCAATTTTCTTACTCAGTACATGTCCCTTACGACGTTATTACAATTCGTACTCAATAGTCTCCAGAGTTTTAAGGATTTTTAATTTTCAATTTTATATTTTCTATTATGTCTATATGAGATCTATTCCGCTCTATTTATTCCATTAGATACTAATTTTTGGCTATGATGATTCTATTTCAAGTGACTTGAGCTTATATGATTGTTCCTCATTTTTCCTCTTTTTAATCAAGTTTGATGGGTATCAGTGCTCTTGTCCTGTTTTGGGTCTGTTCTCTCCTTGTTTCTAATCATGACCGAATGCCATATTATATGTTTCCGGTTTGACCCACAGAATTTCAGGTTTGTAAAAGATATGCAATTCCTTAATATTTATTAATATTTAGTATAGTACCAGAGTAGGGCCGGCGCGGGTTCGTTAATGTTCGTTCTAAATATCTCTATAAGTAATCTTTACTTGATTAATGGTGGGCGTCCTATGGGGAGGACAATGAGTCGAATAATAGTCTCCGATTGTATTAGGCCCATTTGAACAGTTTAAACTTTGGTTTGAGGAAAAGCCTTCAAAACCCAATTGGAGAAGCAAAGGTTTTTCGTCAAAATAAATATTATAGATAAATGATCACGTTGCTGAAAGGTAGTAAAGATGGAAACTCTTCGTTCGAGGCTACCAATAGTTTTTGGCTTTTGGCTTCTTATTAGCTTAATTGTTTTGCTGCGGCTTTTTTTAGTTTCCGATTTGGCGATACAGATGATTTATTCTCCTCATGACGATGGGCTCTACGTTTCCCGTGCTTTTCATCTCCTTCAGGGTGAAGCATTTGGTCCTTATGATGCTAGGCTCTTGGTAAAAATCCCCGGTTTATCTCTTTGGATTGCGGGGAGCAGGTTACTTGGAATTCCATACCTTTTATCTATTAACCTTTTATATATTTCAGCGGGCATTTTTTTTATCACCGCGTTGGAACGTTGTGGCTTCCATCGAATTATTTTGCTATTTATTTTCATTATTTATCTCTTTAATCCGGTTACCTTTGATCACCAATGGTTTCGAGTCATGCGGGAGCCTTTATCGATTGGGCTCTTAGTCGTGATTCTAAGCTCAATGATTTTTTTTCTTAATGGTATTCGGTCCAAACAGATTTTATTTTGGCCTATTACTATACTTGCTGTCAGTTTTTCATTTGGGTTGTTAGTACGTGAAGAAGATAAACTACTTTATGCGCTTCTGTTATTCTTTTATATTTTGGTATTGGGGTATGCATGGGCCTGTGGTGGATTTCGTTCAACAATAATTCGATTGGCCATTCTCGCAGTTATTTTGATGCCGTTGATTTTTGCTTTTACGGGAAAAGCAATGGTTCGTTCCTTCATTTCAAAGCATTATGGCCTCCCCATTATACATGAAATGGATGAAGGAGAGTTCCCCAAATTCATCGCGGCGATACGGAGTATCGAGGTGAGTAAAGAGAGTCGCCATGTTATGGTAACTCAGGAATCTTTAAAAAAAATTCAAGAGACAGTTCCTCGTTTGATCCCAATGATAGAGCGTCTGCCTCCTCCAGGGCCCGGCTCATATTCATGTGCTCGTTTTAATATTTGTGATGAGTGGACGAACGGATGGATGTTATTTTGGATTAAGGATGCTGCCTTTAGTGCGGGTTTAACACCAGATCTTGTGAGCGCGCAGAAATTCTTTCATGACGCCCGGCTGGAAATACAAAAGGCGTGTCAGAATGGACAATTGAGATGTAGATATAATGGAGAGGGTTTAATACCTCCTTTTCAAGTGCAATGGGTGATGCCATTTATTAAAGAGGGAACTGAAATTGTAAAGATGATGATTCGTCCGCCCATTGGAGTTGCGGGCGAATTACCAGAAACCTTTCCAGTCGACGACAATTATGGCCGCATGTATCAATTTGCTACAATGACACATTACTTCGATAGCGTATCGCAGGTAACATCTACACTTAGAGAAGGGTGGAAAAACTATCCTCAGGACTTATATCTTAGTTTAGAATATTGGCTTCGATATCCCGATGTCGCTTCGGCAAAGGACTTTGGCCCTCACGGCGGCGGCGATGAATGGGGTGCCGTTCTTCACTACCGGGAGCATGGTCAACATGAGGGGCGGATTTGGGAAGAAAATAGATTGAGTGAAAAAAAATCTATAGAGAGGATGTCATTATTTGGAATCCCCACTGTAAAATGGAGAAAACGGATTGCTCATTTTTTTATTCGATTTGGACTAATCTTAGAAATTTTGGGAGTCATCGCATCAATCGGTCGTTTACTCCTCTGGCGCATTGCCGTACCTGGGCCATTTCACTGGATAGCAATTATCTTTTTTGCTTTTACTCTTGTTCGGCTTTTGGCATTATCCTATGTAAGTACTTACTTCGGCCAACTTGACCCCAGGCTTTTCTTTTCCACTTATGTAATAGGGTTATCATTTATTTCAGTTATAATTTTTGATTTTGTTACATTATTTTTATCATGGTGGAGGATTCGCCAATCAGAGGCTTTTGATGCCATACCCAGGTCGCCATAAGGCGGATGCTAACATCAATTTAAATAACAAATAGTTCATAGCCTATTATAATTACAGGCTATAAAGCAGAAGAGCAGGTTTATACTAGTGAATTCGGCCATCAATGACAGGTAATACGGATTTAAAGTGTGCACTAGAAATGAATAACTTAAAAATCAGTATCGTCATTGTAAACTGGAATGGAATCACTGATACTTTAGCCTGCATCAATTCATTATTGAGGGTGTCACATCAGAATTGTGAGATTATCGTTGTAGATAATGGATCTCGCGATCAATCGGTCGAAAAGCTACGGAATACGTCTAACATTACATTGCTTGAACTTCCTTCCAATCTCGGTTTTCCTGCTGGGAGTAACGTTGGAATCTCCCACGCTTTAGAAAAGGGAGCAGATTATATTTTCTTATTGAACAATGACACTATTGTTCACCCGGCGGTATTATCCGATCTGATGAATGTGATGGAAAATGACTTTAGTCTCGGCATGGCTGGACCGAAAATATATTATCTCAATGAACCAGAAAGGATATGGTTTGCGGGAGCGTCGATCGATTTTGAAACAGGGGAGTCACCCCATTGGGGAAAGGGGGACTTAGATGTCGGTCAGTATGATAAGACGGTTGAAGTCGATCGGCTGAGCGGGTGTGCAATGATGGTTAAGGCCGATGTTATTAAAAAAGTAGGCTTGTTGGATCCGAATTATTTTCTATATTATGAAGATGTCGATTGGTGTGTTCGGGCTGGAAAGGCAGGATATAAAATTGTTTGCGTCCAAACGGCAAAAATATGGCATAAAGAGTCGGCATCTACTAAAGCAAATTTAGGATCTTCACTCCATACCTATTACCATCTTAGAAATAAGCTTTTGTTTCTTAGGAAGCACAGTAAGACTTCCTTCCAAGCACAATATCGGTGTGGCAAAGTAATTGTGAAAGGGGCTATGCGTTTTCTTTTAGGCCGGCATCAGGGCGGAAGGAGTCTCGATAAACTACGGGGGTTAGCTGATTTTATTTTAAGCCGTTTTGGCAAAAAGCGGGTATATCATAAGCTATAAGGAACTGTTGTGCGTATAATTGCAAATGGTATCCCCCTTCTTAGTCCCAGGAGCGGGGTTGGAAACTATGTTTATCAACTATTCAAATCCATGCAGTATTCAAAGGGAGTGTGGGATATTACTTTTTATTATGGAGTTCAATGGGGAAAGCGTTTAAAAGATCGTCCAGTTGAACCTTATGTTAGCGCAAGGAAGTTTGTTCAACGTCTGGGAAAAGCATACCCCATCTATCGGGCTACACTTGACTTTCTCTTCGTCTTCGGTCAGTTGAGGAGAAAATTTGAGCTCTATCATGAAACGAATTATATCCCAATGCATTTCAACGGGCCGATAGTTTTGACTGTATTTGATCTCTCCTTCCATCTCTTTCCAGCGACTCATCCTGCCAAACGAATTCGTTACATGGAGCGCTACTTCTATCCAAGACTCAACCGTGCTTCGCACTATATAACAATCTCAGAAGCCACAAAACAGGAGATGGTAAAATATCTTAATCTTCCACCTAAGAAGATCACTGTGACTCCATTAGGAATGGAGGCCCACTTTAAACCAGTCCCTGTCGCTTTTCTAAATCCAGTTCTCTCAAAGTACGGCCTAAAGCCAGGCTCTTACATTTTATATATCGGAACCCTGGAACCAAGAAAAAATATCATCAATCTCCTCCGGGCCTATGCGACCCTGCCAACGCGTCTGAGGGAGCAGTATCCCCTCGTTCTGGGGGGTGGAATGGGATGGCTAATGGAAACGTTAGATATGCAAATTCAAAAGCTCGGCATCCAATCGAGCACCATCAAGACCGGCTACCTTCCGGGAGGCGATCTTCCCGCCCTCTACAGTGGCGCGGCGGTTTTTGTCTTTCCGTCGCTTTATGAAGGCTTCGGCCTTCCTCCCTTGGAAGCGATGGCGTGTGGAACGCCGGTGATCACGTCGAATGTCTCCTCTCTCCCGGAAGTTGTTGGAGAGGCGGGGGTGCAGGTCCATCCTGAGGATGTCGGACGGCTGGCGGCGGAGATCGAGGACCTCATCACCGATCCAGCGCGGCGTGCTCTGCTGAGCCAAAAGGGGCTGGAGCGGGCGAAGCAGTTCAGCTGGGAGCGATGCGCCGCCTTGACGTTGGACGTCTACGATCGCGTGGTCCAAGGAAAATAAAAAGTTTATCGATCAATACTCAAAGATTAAGAGATTTATACGGATGTGCCCCCTCCATGATAAATACCTTCCGAGCCGTCCTCAGAAAATCCGGAGCTCTTTCCGCCATCGTCGAGAACACGATGGTGATGGTCTTCCTCAAGGGACTGACGGGGATCGCCCGCGTCTTTCTTTTTCTTCTGATCGCCAGACAGTTTGGCCCGGCGGAGTTCGGCGTCTTTTCGCTCGTCTATGCTTTCGTGGAAATATTCAGGTCTCTCTCCGATCTCGGCGTTGATACGGTTCTCATCAGAAGGCTCTCCCGACAGCAGGGCGCCGTTGAAGCGCTGATCGGAAATGCGTTTGCCTTGAAATGCCTTTTCGCGACCGGCGGCTACCTCATTGCGCTGATTTCTTTCTCCTTCCTTTATCCCGATATCGGCGGCCGTCCTTTCCTGCTGATTTTGGCGACGACCATTTATACCACGCTCTTAATTAATCTATTCAATACCTATTTCCAGGCAAAACTGCGATTGATTGAGGCCGCGCTGGGCCACATCATCAGCGCCCTCTCTTATATCTTGTTGACGCTGATCATCCTTCGAGGCGGGGGCTCGCTCCTGCTGATCTGTTTCATCGTTCCGGTGACGGAGCTGGCCAACTTAATTATTCTCTTTAAAATTTATGGCCGTTATGGAAGGGTCCGCCCGCAGTTTCAATCGGCCGTCGCGCGCGAATTAATTGGAGAGAGCCTCCCGGTCGGTCTGTCGGTCATGATGATCGTGATCTATATGAGAATGGATCAGCTTCTTCTCGGATGGTTTCAAGGGACCACCGCCGTGGGGGAGTATGCGGCGGCCTTTCGGATCACAGAACCGTTTATGTTGATTTTCACATCGCTCTCCCTCTCCCTTTATGCTTCTCTTTCGTCTCCCTCCGGCGACTTTTTCCAGAAAGGAAGTCGGAGGATCGTCTCAAAGGTCTTGATGGTCACCTTCCTGTCGACCCTCTCCGTCGCCTCTCTTCTCTCGTTCTATGCCCGTCCGCTCATCGGCTGGGTGGTGACCCCTTCCGACAGAGTTACCTTGGTGTTGATGATATTGAGCGGCTCGATCGTCTTTAAATCGATCAATGCCATGTTGACCGCCATAATCAACTCGCTCGGAAAGTACCGCGTTGTGACTGCGGTGGCCGCCGGCAATCTCTTGATCAATTCAATCCTCGGTTTTGTTCTCATCCCCCGCTATAGTATGATAGGGGCGGCGATCGCGGTGGTGGTCACGGAGGCGATCAACACCGCAATTCAGTCGATTTATGTCTTTAAAATAGCGGGGAGGAGACCGGTTGGCTAAAGAAGATCAGAATCGGCCCGCCGGGCAGATCGAAGATCTCGATATCGATCTTCTGTATGCCTGGGGAGATGCGTCGCAGATTCGGAAGAACCAGGCGCGCTATCTCCCTTACTTTCAACAGGCGCCCGGCGTCATCCTCGATCTCGGTTGCGGGCGGGGAATCATGCTCGATCTGTTTAAGCAGGCCGGATTAAACGGCTATGGTCTCGACCTTTCGGAGAAGGCGGTTCAACTCTGCAAGAACAAAGGGCTCGATGCGGTTCAGGGGGACGCGCTCGGCCATCTTCGTTCTCTCCGGGATGAATCCATCGGAGGGATTTTTTGCTCGCATGTCATTGAGCATCTGCAGCCGAATGAGGCGATGGAGATGATCCGCCAATTCCAACGGGTGATGAAGAAGGGGGGCCGCCTGATTTTAATCACCCCCAACGCCAGTGATCTGAGAACCTCGGAGCGGTTCTGGCTCGACCCGACCCATGTCCGGCCCTATCCCGAGAAATTGTTGGTGCTTCTGCTCCAGCGGGCCGGCTTTAAGGTGATCAAGACGACCCGGGACAAGGAGCCGAACAAACACTTCCTGGTAGCGCTTGCAAAGACCTTTTTAAATCTCTGGTTCATGGGTTTTATGTTTAAAGGAGATCTGGTCGTCATCGCGGAGCGCGATGCGTCGTCTGTTGGGGAGCGCGGGACGATGTCCTCTCCATGAAGCTCGCCATCGTCCATGATTATCTCAATCAATACGGCGGCGCGGAGCGGGTGGTCGAAACGCTCCATGCGCTTTTTCCCGACGCGCCGATATTCACCTCTATTTTTATACCGGAAAAGCTCCCCTCGGTTTTCTCAACGATGGATATTCGACCTTCCTTCATGCAACGCCTCCCTCTTCTAGACCGACATTTTAAAAAATATTTGCTCCTCTATCCCTCGGCGATGGAACGGTTTGATCTGCGAGGCTATGATGTTATCCTCAGCAGCAGCAGCGCCTTTGCGAAGGGGATTCGGGTCCCAAAAGGGGTGCGCCATGTCTGTTACTGTTACACGCCGATGCGGTTTGTCTGGGAAGCGGAATCGTATCTCGCCAAAGAGGGGCTCAACCCCCTTTACAAAATCATCTTGCCGGGGGCGCTCTCTTATCTGAAGCGGTGGGACCTCGCCACCGCAGCGCGGGTCGACCGCTTCATCGGCATTTCGAAGCATATCTGCGATCGGATCGAACGGGTTTATCGGCGCCGGGCCGATTTAATTTATCCTCCGGTCGATCTCGCCCGGTTTTCCATTTCAGACCGATTGGAAAATTATTTTCTGATTGTCTCCCGTCTAAATCCATATAAGAGGATCGATCTGGTCGTGGAGGCATTCAACCGGCTCGGCCTGCCGCTCTTAATTATTGGTTCCGGTCCCCATGAAGCGGTTCTGAGGAAGCAGGCGAAAAAGAATATTACCTTCCTCGGACGGGTCTCGGAGGAAGCGTTGGCGACCTATCTGAGTGGGTGCCGGGCGTTTCTCTTTCCGGGGGAGGAAGATTTCGGGATCGCGCCGGTCGAGGCGATGGCCTCGGGCCGGCCGGTGATTGCATATGGTCGGGGGGGGGCGCTCGAAACAGTTTTGGAGGGGGTCACCGGCCTGTTTTTCCAGAAACAGAGCCCGGAGGATCTGATCGATGCGGTTCGGCGCTTTGAGTCAATGGAATTCGATCCGCAAAAGATTCGAGCCCATGCGGGGCAATTTGGTCAAGAAATCTTTAAAGCAAAAATGCGGAGCTATTTAAGCGAAAATATCGACTTGGGTGACCCTGATCATAACGCGAGAGGATGAAACCGTCCTGCTCCTTCCCATTCTCATTGCCCATTCTCTTGCCGATGCTCTTTGCCGCTTTTTCGAGAAATGAGAAATCCAATAGAGCTATTTAACAAATTCTGCTATATTATTGGAACCCTATGTTAAAGCAAAAGGCAAAACTGGTCTCGGTCGGGGTCTACCTGACTGATATTACGATCTTGATCGGCGCGTTTTATCTCTCGTTCCGCATCCGGGACCTGTATTTATCCCAAAGTTATGGACGCCTGATCCCCTTTGAAAACTATCTTTGGCTGATCTATGTCATCGTTCCCCTCTGGTCCGCCCTCTTGTACTACTTCGATTTTTATGAATCGCAGCGGACCAAGACCTTTTGGAGGGAAGCCTGGAAGCTCGCCAAAATTTCTATTTCAGGGATGCTCCTCCTCATGGCGATTGTTTTCGCCGCCAAGGCCGACTTCATCAGCCGTCTCTTTATTACTTTTTTCGGCGGGGCAAGCTTCCTCTGTCTTTTTTTAGAACGGTTGGCCCTTCGCACGTTTATCCGCAGCGCAAGAAAGAGAGGATATAACTACCGGAACATCCTCATTGTCGGGACGGGCCGGCGGGCCAGAGAGGTGGCCGAGATCATTGGGAAGAACCGGCACTGGGGGGTCCGGTTAATCGGCTTTGTTTCGGACAGCCCCGAAATTAAATTAGAAAAGGTCGGAAAGTCTCCGGTGCTCGGCTCCGTTTCGGACCTTCCCCAAATGCTTCAGAGCCATGTCGTGGATGAGTTGATTTTTGCCGTTTCACGAAAAAGGCTGGAGGAGCTCGAAGAGCTTTTTCTTCTCTGTGAAGAACAGGGGATCCGGACCCGCGTTGCGGTTAATTTTTTCCCGCATATGATCGCAAAGGTTCATCTGGATGACCTCCATGGGGTGCCGCTGCTGACCTTCACCACCACGCCGCATGATGAAGTCCTCCTGCTGGCCAAACGTCTTTTCGATCTGGCGATCTCTTTTTTCTTATTGATTCTCCTCTCTCCCTTTCTTTTTATGATCGCCGTCGGTATTAAGGCGACTTCTGAGGGGCCGATCTTCTTTCGGCAGACCCGGGTCGGACTCAACGGAAGACAATTTATCCTTTATAAGTTCCGATCGATGCTCGAGAATGCCGAGGCGCTCAAGCCCCATTTCGCGCATCTGAATGAAATGGATGGGCCGGTTTTCAAGATCCGGGACGATCCCCGAACCACCTGGATCGGCCGGCTCCTTCGTAGAACCAGCCTGGATGAGATTCCTCAGCTCTACAATGTCCTTCGCGGCGACATGAGCGTCGTCGGACCGCGGCCGCCGCTGCCAGAGGAGGTGGCTCGGTATGAACGGTGGCAGCGCCGCCGGCTTTCGATGAAGCCGGGGCTGACCTGTCTCTGGCAGATCAATGGCCGGAGCAAGATCACCGACTTCAAAAAGTGGATGGAGCTAGACCTCCACTATATCGACAACTGGTCGCTCAAGCTCGACTTTAAAATATTCATTAAGACAATTTTGGTAGTTCTGGCCGGTCGGGGCGCCTCTTAGCGGTCCGGCTCCTATTTGCCGATTGGCTGGTTTTCGGCTTGACCTTTTTCAGACGTGTCTGGTATTTTGGAGACCTCACGTCAGGAGTTTTGTATGCGTATTTTGGTAACCGGGGGAGCGGGGTTTTTAGGCTCGCATTTGTGTGAAGCGCTGCTGGGGCAGGGGCATGAAGTGCTCTCGCTGGACAACTACTTCACCGGCAGCAAAGAGAACATCGCCCCTTTCCTGCAGCATCCACGC